>NZ_JAUBPW010000026.1:0-84363 GCF_036700965.1 Microcoleus sp. Pol8_D6
AAGGATGCTAGCGGTTTGATGTCACTGATTTGATTGTTGTCGAGGGTGAGCGAAGTCAGGTTCGTCAAGGATGCTAGCGGTTTGATGTCACTGATTTGATTGTTGTCGAGGGTGAGCGAAGTCAGGTTCGTCAAGGATGCTAGCGGTTTGATGTCACTGATTTGATTGTTGTCGAGGGTGAGCGAAGTCAGGTTCGTCAAGGATGCTAGCGGTTTGATGTCACTGATTTGATTGTTGTCGAGGGTGAGCGAAGTCAGGTTCGTCAAGGATGCTAGTGGTTTGATGTCTTTGATGTCGCTGATTGGATTGTTAATCAGGTAGAGCGAAGTCAGGTTCGTTAAGGATGCTAGCGGTTTGATGTCGCTGATTTGATTGTTAATGAGGGTGAGCGAAGTCAGGTTCGTCAAGGCTGCTAGCGGTTTGATGTCGCTGATTTGATTGTTGTCGAGGAGGAGCGAAGTCAGGTTCGTCAAGGCTGCTAGCGGTTTGATGTCGCTGATTTGATTGTTGTCGAGGAGGAGTTCCGTGAGGCTCGAAAGTTTTCGATCAACCGCATCGCACTCAGTAGTCCCTGCTTCCTTTAACAGCACATCAACAGTATGTTTAGTTTCAGGACTCAAAGAAGCTTTTTGGCGACACCAATCAGCAAATGTTCTGTTTCCAGGTTGCGTTTCTGCTAAGGCGGAAAGTCCCTTTCCAAATGCTAGGACGATCGCAGTTAAAGCAATTACTATCAACCTTGATAAATTCATGTATTTCTGTGCAACTATAACTGTCATAATTTTGTATCTCTAATTATCTAAATAGACAACGGCAGGTTGACAAACTGTCACGACCCTGCCACAAAGTTGTAAAATACCTGTGATATTAAACTTATACTGAATAATTTTATCTCCGAAAACTCAGGAAAATACCCTATGAACGGCCCAGCATCTTACACATCATCTCAAATGACCGATCGCGAACGCGCTAACCTCAGCCGCCTGATCGATTACAGTTCCATTCAATCGATACCCGAAATTTGGGCGATCGTCAAACAACAATTCGGTCAAACCGTCGCCCTCCACGACCCCCACAGCCAGCCCGAAATCAAACTCACCTACACCGACCTCTACCAGCAAATCCAGCAATTCGCCGCTGGCCTCCAAGCCCTAGGCATCGAACCAAATCTAGGAGAACCCATCCCTCCCCGCGTCGCCCTCTTCGCCGACAACAGCCCCCGCTGGCTGATAGCCGACCAAGGCATCATGATGGCCGGGGCAGCCAACGCCGTTCGAGGCGCCACCGCCGACCCCGAAGAACTCTTGTACATCATCCAAGACAGCGGCAGCACCGCCTTGGTAGTAGAAAACCTGGCATTACTGAAAAAACTGCAACACCGCCTCCCCGATTTACCCATTCAACTCATCGTCCTCCTCTCCGACGAAGAACCGGAAACCAGCCAAACCCTAAGCACAGTCAAATTTTCCCAAGTCATGACCACAGGGGCAAACCGTCCCCTCAAACCCACCAACCACAAGCCTCAAACCCTCGCCACCCTCCTCTACACCAGCGGCACCACCGGCAAACCCAAAGGCGTCATGCTGACTCACGGGAACCTGCTGCACCAACTCACCACCTTGGGCACAATTCTCCAGCCCGAAGCCGGCGAATCTGCCCTCAGCATTCTGCCGAGTTGGCACGCCTACGAACGCAGCGTCGAATACTTCCTGCTTTCCCAAGCATGCACGCAAATTTACACCAATATTCGCTATTTCAAACAAGACTTTAAAACTTACAAACCCCATTACATGGTAAGCGTTCCGCGCATCTGGGAATCGATTTACGAGGCCGTACAAAAGCAATTTCGGGAACAGCCACCTAACAAACAAAAATTGGTAAATTTCCTGTTATCTGCCAGCCAGCAATATATCGAGGCCCGCCGCATTTTTAAAGGATTAACTCTCAATTTAAAACCTGCTTCTGCTACTGAAAAACTAATCGCCCGCACCAAAAGCATTCTGTTGTCGCCCATACACGCCCTCGCCGAAAAACTGGTTTACCAAAAAGTCAGGCAAGCTACAGGGGGACGCTTAAAATGGGCGATTAGCGGTGGCGGTTCTTTGGCCGCGCATATAGACAATTTCTTTGAAATAGCGAATATCGGCTTGTTGGTGGGATACGGTTTAACCGAAACTTCGCCGGTTTTAACCGTCCGCCGCCCTTGGCACAATCTTAAAGGTTCCGCTGGACAGCCTCTAGCCCATACGGAAATTAAAATAGTAGACCCAGAAACCAGACAGCAACTGCCAACAGGCCAGCGCGGCTTAGTATTGGCGCGCGGGCCGCAAATTATGCAGGGCTACTATCTTAATCCCCAAGCGACTGCCAAGGCGATCGACCCCGAAGGCTGGTTCGATACCGGCGATTTGGGCTGGCTGACACCTGGGAACGACTTAATCTTGACCGGGCGGGCTAAAGATACGATCGTCCTCAGCAACGGCGAAAACATCGAACCCCAGCCCATAGAAGACGCCTGCGTCCGCAGCCCCTACATCGACCAAATTATGCTAGTAGGTCAAGACCAGAAATCCGTCGGCGCCTTAATTGTCCCCAATGCAGAAGCTGTGCAGAAATGGGCAGAAACTCAGAATCCCCCTGTACACGAAATTGACTGGAATAGCAAGACAATTCAAAATTTATTCCGCAAAGAATTGAACCGAGAGGTGCAAAATCGCCCTGGATACCGCGCTGACGATCGCATCGGCCCGTTCCGGTTGATTCAGGAGCCATTTTCGATCGAAAATGGAATGTTGACCCAGACCCTGAAAATTAAGCGCCCGGTTGTGACGCAACACTACCGCGATATGATTGACGGGATGTTTTGAAATATTCGCAGGACTTGGGGAATGGAAAAGAAAAATTTATCCCAACACCCGAGTCCTGAGTCCGAGTCCTCAGTCCTGGGCCATTAGTTCATATTTACCAACTAATGGCCCAAGACTAATGCCTAATTCCTAATTGACAAGCAACAACTTTATGGAACCACAATTACTCTTGAAGCGATCGATTAACGTTAAAGTCGTCGTTACTCCCCGCTGGAAAGAAGAAGCTCAACAGCAACTCCAAGCGCAAATCAACCAAATAGACTCTCAGCTACAACAGTTAGAAATGCAAGGGCAGCGGATGGTTTCAGAAATCAAACAGCAAAATCTACAGCCCCCAGGCCCGCAAGTACAGCAGCAAATAGAAAACATTCAAGTGCAGGTGAATCAAAGAAAAAGCGAACTGCTAGAACAGAAAAACCAAAACCTGCAACAGCTTCAGCAAGTGCAGGTGCTAGACCTCGAACAAGAAGTGAGTCAAGGTCAAATTGACGGCACGTTCACTGTCGGACTCGGAGAAAACTTGATTCAAAAAATGCAAGTAGAAATTCTCCTCCGCGACGGCATAGTCGAAGAAATTCGAGGTGATATTTAGAAATTGGTAAGTGGTAATTGGCGATCGGTAATTGGCAATTGATTTTTAGTCAACAGTCACACATCAAGAATTCGAGAGACTGGCATAATAATAAGTATTGCCGGTGGCCGGTCGCCAATTATCAATTGCCAAATACCGATTACCTATTACCTATTACCAACACACAAGGACTTTTTACAGATGATTCGCGAAGTTTTCATGCCAGCCCTGAGTTCGACAATGACAGAGGGCAAAATTGTTTCCTGGGTCAAATCCGCCGGAGACAAAGTAGAAAAAGGCGAAACCGTGGTAGTCGTTGAATCCGACAAAGCCGACATGGACGTGGAGTCTTTCTACGAAGGCTATTTAGCAATAATTATCGTACCTGCGGGCGAAGTTGCTCCGGTGGGCGCAGCAATCGCCCTCGTAGCAGAAACAGAAGCCGAAATCGCCACAGCTCAGCAGCAAGGAGCCGCAGCCCCAAGCGCAGCCGCCGCCCCGGCTCCCAGCCCCGCTCCTGTCAGCGCAGCTACATCGTCAGCAGGTTTGCAGCAAAATGTTAGTCGCCAAAACGGCCGCAGCGTCGTTTCTCCCCGCGCTCGTAAGTTAGCCAAAGAATTTAAAGTAGATTTGAATTCTATCAAAGGCAGCGGGCCCAACGGTCGCATTGTCGCAGAGGATGTGGAAGCAGCAGCCGGCAAAGCCCAACCCGCACCGGTTCAGCAAGCGGTAACAGTCCCCGCAGCACCCGCACCGGCACCCGCAGCACCCGCCTCCGCAGCAGCCAAACCCGCCCCCGCAGCAGTCCCGGCGATCGCACTTTCGGGCCAAAAAGTACCGATGAACGCGCTGCAAAATGCGGTAGTGCGGAATATGGAAGCAAGTTTGAGCGTGCCGTCTTTCCGCGTAGGTTACACAATTACTACTGATAATCTCGACAAACTCTACAAACAAATTAAGTCGAAGGGCGTCACGATGACGGCTATGCTGGCGAAGGCTGTAGCAGTAACTTTACAGAAACATCCTCTGCTGAATGCTTCTTATGTGGAGTCCGGGATTCAATACCGTGCTGATATTAATGTGGCGGTAGCTGTGGCGATGGACGGCGGTGGTTTGATTACGCCGGTGTTGCAAAATGCCGATCGCCTCGATATTTATTCGCTCTCGCGCACTTGGAAGGATTTAGTCGATCGCGCCCGCACCAAGCAGTTGAAGCCTGATGAGTACAGCACGGGAACTTTCACTCTTTCCAATTTGGGAATGTTTGGTGTAGACAAGTTTGACGCGATTTTGCCCCCGAATCAAGGCTCGATTTTGGCGATCGGTTCTTCGCGGCCGCAAGTAGTGGCTAATGAAGATGGTTTGATGGGAGTGAAGCGCCAAATGCAGGTGAATATTACTTGCGATCACCGGATTATTTACGGTGCTGACGCTGCATCTTTCTTGCAAGATTTAGCTAAATTGATTGAGACAAATCCTCAATCTTTGACGCTTTAATTAGTTAACTGTTGACAGTTGACTGTTGACAGTTGACTGTTGACAGTTGACTGTCAATGTTGGGCAATCAACTATTCAAATTATCTCATCTGGAAAGCTTCCAACAGCTAAGAGTTTATCACTTAGCTGAACAAATATCAAACGAAATATGGTTTATTCTTAAAAAGTGGGACGACTTTGCCAAGGATACGATGGGCAAACAAAACAAATAGTGCGATCGGCAGATAGCGTTGGTGCTAATCTTGCAGAAGGACATGGACGCTATAGCTATTAAGATAATCAGCGTTTTGTGAAAATAGCCAGAGGTTCATTAAACGAACCAAGACATGGGTTGAGACTTGACGGATCTCGCAATCTTTTGACTCAAAAACAGAGCGATCGACTGCATCCGTTATTAAATGAACTTTCACCAAAACTTAATGCCTATCTTAACTCATTAAAACAAAAACCCAAAGGTTAACAGTCAACAGTCAACCGTCAACCACCAACCACCAACTAATTACTCGATCGCACAGTCAAAACTTGCGGCGGCGTCGCATCCGGCGGATACAAGAAATCCACCTGCACCAAACGGCGTTCCCCCGGCTTCATATTCACATTCACCAAAGGTTCCCCCTGCTGTCCCCGCCGCTGCACAATGTGAATGTAGCGCGTCAAAGTCTTGCCCGTATCATCCTTAAATATCACCCGCACCGTACCTCGGAAAAATATCCGATTTTCGGGAGGATCGTAAAACATCAATCCCCCCGATTCTGTATTGGCTTTTATCGGTGTTTGCATTTTAATGCTAACAGATTGGGACTCGCGAGATTTGTTGTAAAGCGGAAAAGTTAAGTTGTATTGAATCCCGTAATTACCGTGAGCAAAATAAGCAGTATCGGGATAGCGAGCTAACATTTTAGCACTTTGAACTTGACCTGTTCCAAAAGTACCCGTATCAGTAGTGCTCAAAGCATAGGAAAATGACTCGCCGCGCTTGGGAATCGTTAAATAATCGGTTCTCGAATTGTCAGTAATTTTAGCTTGCCACTGGGAACCTTCAGCTACTCCCGCCACGCGGCCGTAAATTTTTTGCACCGGATTTTCGCCTCTCGGAGTTGGTGCTAAATCTCTCGGCCCCGCTAAACCTTTGGTATTTAAAATATTTTCCCACTGTTCTAATGTGGGATATTGCTCGACTCCTCTTTGACTTTTAGGAGCAAACATGGCTAATGACGCTACATAAACCGAATTGCTGCTCGACATTCGTATCAAGGTCGATCGACCGTTGGAAGCAGGGGTGACATTCCCCACAGGTATCGGCAAATTCATCAGCATCCGGCTCTCATTGGCCGGAATCTCGATCGCCGCCGGCAAAATGGCTTGTCTGAACCCCCGCAGGACATCGCTCGTAATGCGGCTTCCAGGCCCCGCAAACACAGTGCCGAATCGATTCTCTAAATACGACGGCAAATCGACAAACAAAGCATCCGGCCGAGTTAAATAAGTCGCTCCTTGCAATACATTTAAAGTAACAGGTTCCGAGTTGGGATTGTGGACAATTATTCCTTGAAATAAGGTGCGAGTTTCGGCGCGATTTTTAGCTTTTGCGATGTGGTGGGCAAAGATGTCAAATCGACCTTTGAAGCGAAAGTTTAAGTGTGCAGAAGGTACTTGTTTTCCTTCGGGCCCAAATGTGGAGAGCAAAATGCCTTCGGTTTGCACAACTTCGGGGCTGTTGCTGTTGAAAACGGGGATGCTGTCGAGTTTTCCCGGTAAAACGCGCACTTGTTGGCGCTGCATGACTGTGTTTAGCGGGGCCGTTGTCTGCGGTTGTGGTAAATCCAGTTCGTTTTCGGGTGCGGGGGCTTCTGGGTCGATGATCAGTTTTTGTTGGGCGGGAGGTGCGGGGATTGTTTGAGCTAAGGGGAAAATTGGCAAAAACATTGCTGTGAGAGCGTTTAACTGAACTTGCAGAAGATTGCCACATAGCAACCGACACAAAACTTTACCACAAGTTGGTTGATGTTTTTGGGGATTTTTGGATTTGAGGTGAATGTTTGCGGTAAATTGGGCGGCCCAATTTAGGACTTTGGAGAAGTCGCGTCCAAGGAAGGCAATGGAGCGAGCCTCTTCGTCTCATCGACTACACCCCCGCTATACAAGTCCGGTGCAACCGGACTTGATATGACCAATTACCAATTACCAATTACCACTTACTAATTACCAATTACCAATTCCCAATTCCCAACTTGCGTTATTTCTGTTTTAGGACTACCAACGTAATGTCGTCAAAAACTTTCTGTTCGTCAATATGTTGCCGCACATCATCAATTACTGCTTGTCGAATTTCTTCAACCGTTTTGTGGCGAGTTTCTTTCACCACGTTGCACAATCTTTCTATGCCGTAATACACTCGATTTGTATTTATAGATTCGGTAATTCCATCTGTGTAAAGCACTACTATATCCCCTGGATTAAGATGCACTTGAATTTGGGAAACAAAACCAGAAATATCTTCCTCTAATCCCAGGGGAAAACCGAGTTCCAGTGTATCGATCAGTTCGATGTTACCATCAGTACGGACTACGATAACTTCTTCATGTTGGCCGCTGAGCCTGAATTTACTATCTTGATAATCTAACAAAGCCAAGGTCATGTTTTTAGAGGAGTCGATGCGCTCGATATTGGCATAAAGGGTGCGGTTTAACACATCAAGAAACTTCACCGGATCGGTTTCGTTCATTTGTTGGAGAGTGCGGACGGCGGTTTGCGCCATAATCATTAATACGCCACTTTCTAAACCATGTCCCGTAACATCGCCGATGCTAATTTTTACCCGATCATTTTGGGTTAGCACGTCGTAGTAGTCGCCACCAACTTCATCGGCAGGTTGCATATATCCAGCTATTTCTAATCCTTGAATTTTATCAAGTTCTGATTGTTTGGGCAAGATCATTTGTTGCAGTCGTTTGGTGACTTCTAACTCAGCACTGAGGCGGATGTTTTCGGCTTTGAGTTTGTTGTTGAGGGAGCTAATTTCCTGGTTTGCTTGGGCGAGTTGGGCGGTGCGTTGTTGCACTTTATCTTCTAAAGTTTGATAGAGACGGGCATTTTCGATGGAGATCGCAGCTTGGGCGGAAATGATGTTGAGGACTTCTAGGCGATCGCGCGTAAAAGCCCCCGCTGTTAAATTATTTTCTAGGTATAGGATGCCTACCAATTTACCTTGATTGATCAGGGGGCTACACAAGATAGATTTAGATCGCTGCTGAATAATATACGGGTCAGATGCAAACCTGGTTTCAGTTGTTGCATCATCGATCGCAAGAGTTTCTTGCGTGCGTTCTACATAATTAACCAGCGAGATAGGAATCTCTTGACTTTCAGCCGCTGACTTGGAGATTAATTGACATCGTTCACCCGTACATTGAGCTTCAATTTTCCACTTACCTGCTGGGTCAGGTATGAGGAAATAAAATTTTTCCGCTCCCGCGTTTTCCAGCAAGACTTGCATCAAATTCGAGAGCAATTCATCCAGATTAATTTTCCCTGAGAGCGCTTGGGAGGCTTTGATAATTGTTGATAAATCCAGAGCTTGTCCAGCACCTGAACTGGTAGAAGTGATAGTGCTTCTGGTCTGAACCATCGTTTCGTCTCTTTCACTCGGAAGGCTATTTTTCCTACCGACTATAGGTGCGAGTAATTCAGCATGGCGCTCTTCTAAATCTTTAACTTTTGCCTTGGCTCCCCAGCGAATATAAGAATAGTAAGCGTCAATCAGGTAGGTACGCGCTACTTTCTGACGACCTAATGCTAAATAAAATTCTGCTGCTAGTTCATTGGCGAGGGCTTCGTGCTGGACGTATCCATTTTCCTTTGCTCCATCTATCGCCAGGTCGTAATATTCCATTGCTGAGAAATATTGCCCCAATACGCGGGCTTTTTCGGCCTCTACTAAGTCATACTTATGCTGGTAATTGGCAGGGCAATGGAACGCCCAATTTTTTAGGCTTTTCTGAGTTTCTTCTACTTGGTTGAGGTATTCTTGTTTCTTTTCTTCCTCTCCTGAATCTTCCTGAACATACAGGGCTAAAAGAATCAGACAATAGTAAAAATTATGTTCAATAAAACTAATATTTGATTGAACGTAACCTGAATATTTCAACCCCTCTCTCGCAAACTCGATAGCTTCTTCATACTGCTTAAACAAATAGCCAACTACAGTTTTGGCAAAATAAAGCCTGAACAAGCAAATGAAATTCTTTACTTCTCTTAAATAAGAGATAGCTTTTTCCTCATTTAATATGCTGCCCATCAAGATCAGTTTATTATCTGTCATCCCCCTTAAATTTTCTACTAATTGACCGAGAATTTTGAGTAAATATAACTGGTGTTCTTGCGACAATCTCTCTGCCAAGTCAATATATAGTTTTTGCTGTTCTTGCACGTAGTCTAGATGCTCAGCCTTAAAAAATAAATGCGAGCAATAGTAATCAGCAGCATGACAAGCATATTCTATATCTCCAAATTCTAAGCCGCTATTAATTGCTTGACGAAGGGGTTCTATCGTTTCCCTAGTATGCTTTTTGAGGTGGATAATACCGATGGAAACATTAACTAAAACTTTAGAACGAAACTCTCTAGCATCTAACTTCTCTAATAGCTGCAAAGCCAGTTGCCCCAGTTGATAGGATAAATTTATATCTGAGAATAGCCAAGATACGAATATACCGTAAACAGAATAGCCGTAAGTAGATTGCGGCGAATTCCCGTACTGACGAGAAAGTTCCACCATAGTATATATAATAGGTAGCGATAGCGGGCTTTCTGCAAAGCAAGCAGGTGGGAATATAAGAACTAAAAGCTGCATAGCCGCCTGCTTGTAGGGTTCGCTCATTTCAGGCAGGTTTGCTAACTCCTCAATATTGAGTTCTTGCGGGGGTGATTCATATAGGGTCACTCCTAGCATCTTTAGAACTTGCAGTCCGGCATCTAAGCCATCATTATTTTGATTTTTAGCGAGGTAAATTCTAATTTTCAGTTCGTATAAGTTGACTTGTTCGATGATTGTTTTGGCTTGTTGAAACACGTGATCGCACAAGATCCCCGCTCGTTCTAAATTGGCATTGAGATATTCGGCTTCCGCCGCTTCCCGATAAAAATTAAATGTCAGATCGTATCTACTTTCCCAGCTATCTTGACTCAGGAGTTCTATACCTACATTCAAATAATTAACAGCAGCTTCATAGGCAGTCGCTGCCTTTGCTTTCTGTCCAGCGATTAGGTTTAATTCAGCTAATTCATCTTTTTCAGACTGATTAGTTAGCAAATCTGTGCCAAAATTCAGTTGGTTAACCAGAGCAAAAATATTATCTTTTCGCTCTTGCTCTGTTGTATTATTCAGCAGCAGTTGACCAATTTTCAGGTGAGTGGCTTTTTTATCCGATTCTGGAATCAAAGAATAAGCTGCTTGCTGCACTCGATCGTGCAAAAATTTGTATTCAACTTTGATATCTCGTACAGATGCCAACTCTTCCTGGGCAAAGACTAGAGGAATTTTGTAATTTTCAGACAGCGGCAGAATCAAACCTGCTTGCATTGCTTCCCACAAATGAGCAGCCGTCGCTAAGTTTGATTCTTCATTGACAATTGATAAAACTTCTAAATTAAATTGGTTGCCGATACAAGCCGCTAGTTTTAATAATTTCTGGGTTGTTTCTGGGAGTTTGCGAATATTTCTGGCAACCAGTTCAACAATATTGAAATCTGCGATGCCAATTGCTTGGATTTGTTGGATGTCCCACTCCCAGCGGTCTGTATCTACTTGATAAACCAGCAGATTTTCCGAGTACAGCGTTTTGAGTAGCTGGGTTAAGAAAAACGGATTGCCTTGGGTTTTATTAAACAGTAAGTCAGAAAAAACTTTAATTTTGTCTGAGTTTACGCTGGCATCGAGAGTGTCGGCGATTAATTGGTTGACGCTATCCAAAGCCAGCGCCTGAATGGTGATATTATTCACCACCGTTTCATTTTCTTGAATTTTTTCTATTGTCTGAATTAAAGGATGAACGGGACTGACTTCGTTATCCCGATAAGCTCCAATCGTTAATAAATATTTGCTATCTGGGTCAGTGACTAAGAGTTGGATCAACTTTAGAGATGCCGAATCTGCCCACTGTAAATCGTCTAGGAATATGACTAGCGGGTGTTCGGGTTGACAAAAAACGCGAATAAATTGTTGAAATATCCGATTAAATCTGTTTTGCGATTCCGAAGATCCCAGTTGAGGAACTTCCGGTTGTTTACCGATAATTAGTTCGACTTCGGGGATAACATCAATAATAACTTGACCGTTATTATCTAGCGCTTTTAATAAGTTTTCTTTCCAAATAGCAATCTGTTCAGAACTTTCGGTTAATAGCTGACGGACTAATTCTTGAAATGCTTGGATTAAAGCTGCATAGGGAATATTGCGCTTAAATTGGTCAAATTTACCCGCAATAAAATACCCCCTCGCTGCTACAATTGGTTTATGAACTTCATTGACAATTGAAGTTTTACCAATACCGGAATAACCGGAAACCAACATCATCTCGGTGGCACCGAGGCTGACTCGTCCAAAGGCATCTAGAAGAATTTGGACTTCGGTTTCTCTACCATAAAGCTTCTGGGGAATGAGTAATTGGTTGCCGCGATCGCGTTGACCTATGGGAAAGTTTTCAATCTGGCCAGTTGTCTGCAATTGCTGCAAACAAGTTTCCAGGTCAAATTTTAATCCCGCCGCACTTTGATATCGATCTTCCGCATTTTTTGCTAACAGTTTCATCACAATATCTGAAACCGCTTGAGGAATTTCTGCTACCTTTTTAGGTGGGACGGGTTGTTTGGCAATATGACAGTAAACCAACTCCATCGGATCGGTGGTATTAAATGGCAACTGGTTGGTCAGTATTTCATAGAAAGTCACTCCTAAAGAATAGAAGTCGGTGCGGTAGTCAATTGCTCGATTCATTCTTCCCGTTTGTTCGGGTGACATATAAGCGAGAGTCCCTTCAAGCAAGTTGGGATTGCTAATGCTTTGGTTTTTCAATTCCAAGCGCGATGAAATACTAAAGTCAGTCAGTTTTACTTTTCCGGTCGCTGGATTGATAATGATATTTGAGGGCTTAATGTCTTTGTGAATGATCGGTACTTGATGGAGATAGATTAAAGTTTCCGATAGAGCGATCGCTACCCTCAGCAACTCGGTTATTGACAGTTTATTAGCCGCTAAAAAATTATAAAGGGATAGACCCCCAAAATCTTCTAATATTAGCGCTAAACTATTCTGATAATTTTCTAAGTTGTAAGTTTTGACAATTCCTTCACACTCTAAACTTTGAGTAATTATAAATTCTTGCCTTAAATTGGTGATTTGTTCAAGGCTAGGATAATCATATTTAATAATTTTAATGATAACTGGTTGTCTGTAACCATCTTTTTTAGCTCTATATACAACAGTCCTTACTCCTTCGTAAATTTTTTCTATAATTTCGTATCCCGAAAGAACTATCATATTTTTACTTTCCTTTCTTGTTTGACATTTTTAAAGAGTGTCTATGAACCAAGAAGCCCACTCCCAAAAGCGCGATCGCGCTTTTGGAAGGTGAGTTTCTTAATGAAAATGGGGGTACACCTCATTCTCAAACAGCTTCCTAATCTCTGGCTCGTTTTGATCGACTAGCTCCTGGTAATCCTGTTGCACTGGAATATTGTAACTAGCTTGGCGCTTAGAAATCTTTCGCAACCATGCTGTATGCAACGTAAACCCAAACTTGAGTTTTGAATTATGCAATTTGCACAGGGGGCCATCTGACAGTTTGTTACCATTGAAAATCCAAATTTGATTTGTGGGTCCCAATTTTTTGTCTTCAAAACAAACAGCACAGACGATGTAACCGTCTGTAGAACTTTCACCATCACCACGGGGTATGAACTGGGGTGATAGCGTCATGTAGCCGCAAGGGAACTCATAGCGATCGGCAATCACCATCGACTTTGGGTGCAGCCTGAACAAGCAAGCAGGTTGACCCTTTTGGGCTAAGCGGATAACTTCTGAGAGCGGTATTAATCGGTACTTATAATCGTCGTACAGATCGACAATGTATTTTGTCATCAAATCTCGCCACAGTCCAAACGAACTCCAGTAGACATTTTCTAGCTTTCCTGGAGTCAAACCTGTAGGGAGCCTATCTAAGTAGGCATAGAGATCGACAGCCCATGTGGCGTTGATGTCGGAGATAACTTGGGACTCAATCAGTTGTCCAGTCTCTCCATTAATTATGTAGCGCCCCATTCGTCCGATGTCAGTCTCATCGTGTTCCATACCATGCAGGTAATGTGGCACGGGTTTGTGGGGTTTGGAGGCTGAAACATCATACTTCCTAAGCCATTCAGCTACTTGCATTCCACAAAGGTGGGCAACGTGGAGAGTGATATTGCCCTTGGGATTATCATAGTCCACCAAAAAATGGGCAGCTTCGAGAGGAATTACCACTTTCTGGGCGACGACTTCAACTTCCTTATTACTGCTAGCTGGACGCTGTCCTGCTTTTAGATCGGCACGACGCACGATATAAATATTAGAATCCGGCAGAGGCGGACGTTCTAGTAATTTTCTCAAGTGCTGCTCTAGTTTTTTATTCTTCGGAAATGGGTTGTTGATTATCTGCTCCAGACCCGTAATGAAGGCGGTGTCCATCAGTACCACATAATCTTTAGTTACTCCTATTTGATGAATAGTTTGTTCAATTTTAACCGGCGTGCCATCTTGTAGCACTAGCTTCCATCGTTCCAGTTCGCCAACACCATCCCAGCAAACTACATAGGTAAAATCCTCCAATTCTTTCCCAAATATACTTCCAATGGAACTCATTAGGTTTTCAACTATGTCTCGGGAGAAGCCGAACACAGCACGGGAAATATCTTTCATGAAATCCGTTTGACAGAACCCCGTCAGTGCTACGATAATTTCCTCTATTAGTTGGGGAATTTCTTCGATCTCATAAACCCACTGAATGCCTTCTATAAAACTAGCCGCTGATCTGCCGTAATTAACTGTAAACATCTTACCTTCACCGGAATAATCAAAGGCAGGATGAGCCGTACTCAAAATACTTTTGCAAGGAAACTTCTTAGGATTAATTATTATGGGAATTTTGAGCTGATCGAGTTCCCCCCGCCACTCTTTATTCGATCCAACTGGTGTTACCACTTTCAGGCTGTCTGTATCAATTTCATAAGGACGACCTGCATCATAAGTAACTAGCAAGCGATCGCAGGAGTCCGCAGCAAATTTCATGGGTAGAAAAGCTGTATTTAATTGATTACGCAGACCCAGAGACATAGACAACCGAGCAATGCCGCGATTGAGGAATTTATACTTTTCATACTCGCCTCCAGGCTGTGTTGCTTTGTCAGCATAGTAATCTGGTGGCTTAACAAGGCGAGTCTTCACCCTCACTTCGCCTGGTCGATCAAAATCAAGCCTATAAATCATGCCATCGCCATTCAACAATGAGTCTCCGTCTTGAAATGGGAGTCCTCCTGATTCAACATTGCCGACTGGAGCAACAATAAAGACGTGACCCTGTAAGTCATTTGGTAAGTTCCCTTCAATCTCCAGTTCAACGTTATCCAGTTCATCCTGACTTGCGGTCATAATCGACTGTGGAACGACACAGCCGTCTATTACTGCTTTGGTATTGCTTTGAGTGGGTTCGCTCATGTGGCTCTCCTGGGTGAGATGTAATAATGGTAACAGTGTAGATAAGTATTTGATTTATGAATGGGAAATGAGGACTGTAACTTAGATACTATCTTTAGTAAGGATTTCATATCTATTTCCCCATCCCCTGCGTCAAAGCGCAATTGGAATCGACATTAACTTATTATCGGCTCTCTCGTACTTATGGTGATAACGCAAGCTAATAATTTAGCACGATCGAGGGTTTCAACGTTCAGTCTCAGATACTTAGTATCATCGGCTACTTTTAAAACCAAGCATCGGGGAGAGCCGAGAAAAAAATTATGTGATTAGCCCTCTTTTGTCACTCTGGGAAATTAAAAATGAGAACCAAATTTTCAACTGTAGATATATCAAGGATTTGAGCATTTATTTTCTAACAGAATGGCCCAAATCAAGGTTTTTGGTAAAAGTCTTATGCTATAACCATCCCAGATTATTTTCTGCCGAAAGTGACAAAAGAGGGTTAGATGTTTGCATCGACACTGATGTCATGAATGCTGCACTGGGGCAAGCGTAACAAGTCGCTTTAACTGACACATCAAGATGTGGCTGACCTAAAATGTGGCGCGCCACATTTCTGCGGCAACTGTTCAATTAATGCCATGATATAAATGTGTGGCAATGCTCATACTGACGATCGCCACCAATCAACAACCAATTTGGGCTAGAGCTACCAGAAGGTTGCCAGCCTCTGCGCTCTCAAATCGGTTCTATAAAACCGACACATAATGACGATAATTTTAACCAACGACGATGGCATCGATGCTCCAGGGATTCAGGCACTTTTGCAGGCTGTAGAAGGCAAAACAATTATGGTGGCTCCCCAGGGGCAATTGTCGGGCTGCGGGCATCAAGTGACGGCTCACAGTCCGATTCATGTCGATCGGCGATCGGAATTTGAGTATGCTGTAGGGGGAACACCGGCCGATTGCGTGCGTATTGCTCTTCATCACGTTTGTGCGAAGCCGGATTTGGTGCTTTCGGGTATTAACGCGGGTGGCAATTTGGGGGTTGACGTATACATTTCGGGTACGGTGGCGGCTGTGCGCGAAGCCGCGATGCACGGTATTCCGGGCATCGCAATTTCCCACCGGATTAAAAGGCCGCTCGAAATTGACTGGGATGTCGCTACTCGCTGGACATCGCGGGTGTTGGCGGATTTGCTCAACCGGGAACTAAAGTCTGGGTGTTTCTGGAATGTGAATTTGCCGCATTTAGCGCCGGGAAGTGCGGAACCGGAAATTGTGTTTTGCCAGCCTTCGACGCAGCCGCTGCCAGTGGTTTACCGGGTGGAGGGAGAATACTTTTATTATGCCGGAGAATATGGCTCGCGCGATCGGGCGGCGGGGACTGATGTTGACGTGTGTTTTGAGGGTAATATTGCAGTTACTGAGATATCGCTGTGATAGATTTGGGCGATCGAACTATTTTTTCTCAACAAAGTCTAAATAGACGGTATTAAATTAGATCGGCTACCGAAGGTTTCATATTCATGGCTAAAAACAGATTTCATTATACTTTGGGTTGAGGGCTGCATATACCCTAGGTATAATAAACCTGTTTTCGGATTATCCCAAAATAGGATATTGTAATTGATTCAGAATTGATACTAATAAAACTTAAACAAAATTAATCGCAATTCCAAGAGTGGCAGCTATCTCTACTTGCGGCCCTCGCTGCTGCCATAATTTTTTTTGTCATCCTTCGGCTTAGCAACACCATCAGGTTGTTTCTTTGGCTTTTTGACTTCTTTGTTGCTTTTTCTTTCTTTTGACATGATTCTTCCTCAATTTTGACTCAGCATAACATAGATTGAGACATTTGCCTAACTGCCAGTAGAGGTGGTGATCCTATACCGATATTACTCACTGTTAGTTTTGTACCATCTGCAGTATATTATCCGCTAGGTTTTGAACGCATCCCCTCTACCGTTAGGCATATCGATAAATTCCTCAGAAGTACAATGTCTGAAATTATTTTTAACCCCGATCGACTCCAGGAAATATGGAAAAGCGCGATCGTATAACTGCTGCGAGACAACCGAGAAAAATTCTCCCTAATTAAGCTGTTTTTCCCCATCTAATTTTCCTGTAAAATGACAGTAGATAAAATATGGATCTATGACCAGGCTAGCCTTCGCGACACCTGAAGCAAACACAACTAACAAATTTGCAGTCTCCGTTTAAAAAAGCTGTTAGTTACAGTGGACAACAAGAATATTAATTTTACTATTGATTAACTCTTCGGATAGTGTGTGATGGCTTACCTACTGAGAAGAACGGTTTCACGGATCTCAGTACGATCGCCACGCTTGCCAAAGCACACTAGAGACCCACGATAAATCAAGGGTTTCAGACTATGACCTCAAAACGGTCGGGACTGTGGAAAAAGCACAAAGTATATGTATAAATATAAAGTTAATTGTCAGCTTTCTGGAAAGTGCGATCGCGTCCGCTCCATTTGAGATAAAATACTTATAAAGAGTGTTTATTTCTAAATAAATTTCCGCTATTAGGAATGTGACCAGTATGGAAGTAACCGAGCTGCTCAAAGAGTACGAAAATGGAAAGAGAGACTTTGCTGACGCAAACCTCAGCGGAGCAAACCTCAGCGGGGCTATGTTGGTCGGCGTCAACCTTTCGAGGGCTAACCTGTCGGGAGCTAACCTGAGTCGGGCGCATCTCACCAAAGCAGAACTCAATGACGCAAACCTTTACAGGGCAAATCTGAGTTTTGCCAAAATGGGCCAAGCCAGACTAGCAGACGCAGAGCTTACAAAAGCCAATCTCAGCGGAGCTTTCCTCGTCAAAGCAAAACTGCCCAGGGCAAAGTTGAGTGGCGCCCAACTCATCGGTAGCAACCTGCGGAGCGCCATCCTCTGGAACGCCAATTTGTGTACAGCCGACCTGCAATTCATCAATCTGCGGGGTGCTAACCTCACGGGAGCTAACCTCAACTGGGCCAACTGCGGAGGGGCAAAACTCAGCGGTGCAAAGCTTTTTGGCGCTCAACTAACAGGCATCTATCTCAGGAAAGCTTACATCAATGGCATCGACCTGAGCAGGACGGATCTCAATGGCGTCAACCTGAGCGAAGCCAAACTAAACGGGGTAAACCTGGAAGGCTCGAACTTGTTAGCTGCCAATCTCAGCGGGGCTCAGTTGCGGGGCGTCAAGTTGATGGGAGCAGATTTAACCCGGGCAAATCTGGTGGGAGTTTCTTTGGTGCAGGCAAACCTCGATTGGGCTAGGCTGTGCTATGCAGACTTGAGCGAAGCAGACTTGAGCGGGGCAACGTTCACGGGAGCCAACTTTGAGGGTACTCAGTTAGCCGGATCAACCATGCCCCCATCTATGAGCAATGATGTCTACTTAACTGCAGCACGTGGTGTCGCAGCTTAGGCAAGGTCAAAAATTAATTTCGCATCCGAGTGGACGACTCTCGCATGGGTTTAACTTTTGATGCAGACATCATTACTTTTGTGAGAGTGTTGCACCGGCAAGAAATTTACTGATATTTGCGAGAGTTTGTAGCATCACAATTGAGTTCACCCGATTAATTTCGCGACTCGCAAAGCAGAGGTAATGGCTCCTTCGTGCAAACCATCCCCCAAATAAGCTCCCGCATGATAAGTGTGGTTCTCGCCATTAGTCTCGATAACTTCATTTCGATATCGAAAAGAATCGACAGTGTACAGGGGCGTGTGATGTTTCTGAATATGAATAATGTGCTTTTGGGCGATCGACTCCTGCATTTGAAAAGCTAAACTGTACTCTCGGGCCGAGGAGATGCCACAAAGCTGATTCAAGCTCGCATTATAGCCCCACCCTTTGTCCGTCTCGAAAAAATCAAATTCTGATAACTTGCGGATACCGTAGCGATCGTACATTGATGTATCCGAATGCAGTACAGTGGTTGCATAATTGGCTTTCCACGCCGAAAACCGCTTCGTTTCCGCCTCCGTCGGATCAGACAACAGCCTCATAACTTGATCTGGTGGCATCGCAAAAACCACCTTATCAAATTCCTGGATTTCCCCATCAGAAAGCACGATTTTTACAGCATCCGCACTTCTAAAAATATTGGCAATCTCCACATTTAGCAGTATATCGCCCTTAAATCGCTCCAAAATCTTTTCAATGTAAGAATACACACCGCCTTTAATCCTCACCCAGTTGACTGAGGCATATTCGCGCAAAACAGGCATAGCTAATTCTGCCGGAAAATTGTCTAGCAATTCAAACGGTATCGAGTAGCTGTACATCGTCAGCAACTTCAGCCAATAATTGCGGACGCACGATTTTTTCAAAGACTCAGAAAGGGGCACATCATAGAAATCGTGCTGTTTAGCAAACCGCATTTTTAAAATAAATCCCGCCGAACGAGCGTAGAGACTATCAAGTCGCAAATACTCGATCAGGCGTTGGATTCCGGTGAAATTCTTTCGGATAGATACCGCCGACAAAAAGTGGGTGCCATCTTTAAAAAATAGCGCGGAACCAATCTGCACAGGTTCTAATTCAACGTCTAGCTCCTGCATAAAAGCCACGAAATTGTAAAACACCGTCGGAAATTCTAGTACCCCATTTTCTAATATTTCATTGCACTCAGATTGATTGGGTACAACATTTTTGTTCAGCGTCCGAATGTGTCCGCCTAAAATCGGCTTACTTTCCAACACAGTGACGTGATGCCCCTGTTTATCGAGCCAGTAGGCTGCTGCCATACCGCTGGCTCCGCCCCCAACAATTGCAATTCTCATAGTTCACTCCTAGATTGATAGAAGGAAGTTCGGCAACGGATTCTGTAACGGATGTAAAGGATAGAAGGAAGAAGGAAGTTCGGCAACGGATTATGTAACGGATGTAACGGATGTCGGGAAGAAGGAAGAAGGAAGAAATTATCGTTTCTAGGTAGAACATGGAAACGCATTTCAGTCTTGCTATGCCTCATCATTTTTAAGAGGAGACAGAGCCTCCAGAAATTCATTCCTTGGCAGAGCCAATGAACGAGATAATGAGAGCAGAAACGAGAGATTTTTAAGAGTAGGCAGAGCAAGAGTGAAATTCATTCCTTGGCAAAGCCAAGGAATCAGAGAAACAGGAAAATAACCAATTGCTAATTTTCCTTAGCCTAAAATCGCATCGCCGGATAAACGTTGGTAAAGCAGCGCCCCCGTCCAAAATGTCGGTGCAAAGCCTGGATAGCCCGAAGAGGCGTTGCAGAAATAGAAATTGTTGAGGGATGTTTCATGATTTAGTCGATCGACTCCCATGTTGCGTGGCGTCAGGCTGGAACCGTAGGAATTACCGTTAGGACACCAACAGAAGCGCTCGTTAGTCGTCGGACTTCCGGTAATATGAAACACCATGTGTTTGCGGAAATTCGGAACATAGTGTTTTTCCACAACATCTAAAATCGAGTCCAGAATCTCTTGTTTCTTCTGTCTGTAAGCTTTGCGATCGCTCTCCCAAAGCTGTTTAAAATAGCTGTAATTAGCAACAGTCAGAAATTCGACAATTTGACAATCTTCTGGACAATCCCGCCGCGCTTCCGTTAGTAAAGTGGGCGTTGTAATTGCAAAACTCGGACGAGAAAAGTCATTTTGCTCGTACATTTGAGCAAAAGCTTCATTCAAATCCAGATGTTCGGAATGAAACGTATTCCACTTACCAAATCCATAGTCTCGGAGATCTATATCTTTGACAACGCAGTACACCATGTAGTTAGATGCAGAATACTCATAGTTGAGTTTCCGCCGCACTTTTTTAGAGAACAGTTCCTCTCCAATCATCTTGGCCGCTCTTTTCGGGTCGAGGTTGCAAATCACCGTCTCCCCCGTGAATTCATGGGTTTGATGCGTGGTCAAATCCATCGCTTCAACCCCCGTTACTGTTCTATCTTTAACCCTAAAATTCGTGACTTCATGGTTTAGTAGAACTTTCCCACCGTTGGATTCAATGACTTTAACTAAAGAATTGATGACATATTCAAAATGCTGCGTCGGGTAAAATGCACCTTCTTGATAGCCTCTAAACAAGGCAATCCAAGCATAGAAAGAAAGCTGATTTGGAGGCAGCAAAAAATCCGGCCATTGCAAGGCTAATAAGGTTTGGGCGGCTTGCGGGAGTTGGAACTTGTCGAAAACATCCTGAAGTGTACTATTGAGGTGTTGGACAGCACAGAATACGTCACCGAAATTTTTGAGCAATTCAATTGGTTTGACGGGAGGAGCGAGTTTTCGGAGTCCCTCGCCGGTTTTCTCGACTTCGTTGACGAATTGGCGAATTCTCTCGCCCGCTTCGGGAAACAGCGCCGACAATCGCCGGATCAGTTCCTCTGGTTCCGAGGGAATATCGAGCGCATACCCAGGCATCCTCATGTGGTCGTAGCCATTCGGATCGTACCGTTCAAAGGTGACATCTCGATCGAGACCGAGTTTTTTGAGAACTCGATTGACTGTATGTCCTTCGCCGCAGTCCCAAACGTAGTGGAATTGGGCATTAAACGTGTATTTGTTGGCCATCGTAAAGGTGTGACCAAAGCCTCCGGGATGCTCGTGAGCTTCGAGGATGTGTACGGTTTTGCCGGAGTTTGCCATCAAAGCTCCGAAAACCAGTGCTGATAAACCACTGCCGACGATGAGGTAATCTGTTTTCATGGTAAATTTCCTCGATCGATTGAATCGGGCGATCGTTGTCTATACACTAACGCTCAATTCTGAGGAAATTCTGAAGAGGGCTTACCACGCTATTTGTAGGGTACGCACTGCACACCTTACGCCTTTTTAAGCGGGCTAGAAGCCCACCCCACAATAGTTTGAAGCATCTAAATTTTACAGTCAAGTTTGAGCGACTTCTTGTGGGGTGGGCGTCCCGCCCGCCCAAAAAATACAATTTAGGTGGGCTTACTTACTGCTTATTGGTGCGGCACGATCACATCAAAAAAAGCATCCTCCAAATCATAACCAAACATCTGCGACATCGCCATCAACTTCGATTTACTGGGAATTCCCTGCTGATTAAACCAATCAGTCAACACAAAAATTTTGTTCATCAAAAACATTTCCAAAGCTTCAGGATTGTACTGAATACCTTGGGTGCGGTGGAATTGGTGCGGCACCAACATCGCCGCATAGCGCGCCAATTCTCCCCCTTTCCAATCCAGCAAAAATGGCAGCCAAGGGTAACAAGCATCCAAGCGAATAAACCACAGCCGCACTTCGGGAATTTCAGAAATTTCTCGCGGATCTAACTCTTCGCGCGGATACTCAATTTCAAATTGTAGCTGTTGTTCGTTTTGGGCGATCGCTCCTTCGGTCAGCCACTTTTCAATCACACTCCGCACCGGAGACAAATCTAAACTGTTTATGCGATCGGCATCTATCGGTATCATAATACTCATAAAAAGTCAACCCTATAGCAGTAAGTTATATCCAATCCGGTCGATCGACCGCGATTTACCGTTGGGCAGGGGCGGGTTTATGAGACTATCGATCTCAACCAAATATTGTTGGAAAAACCCGCCCCTACAGGTTATTGAGAATGGTGTCACATCTCATATCTATCCTACCTATAATATCACTACCAATACCCAATTATCAATATTATCAATTAGCAATGCCCGATCCCCCATTCCCAATGCCCAATTCCCAGTTATCCATTTTTCCCAAACTTGCTATCTTGCAAAGAATTACCAATTCCCTGGATAATTCCCCGCCCGATCAAACCAATTCCCCGCCCTATAACCTGAGTCAAAACGTAAACAACCCCAGCACCCAACAGCGAAATAACCGCGCGAACTCTAGGTGCGATCGCATCCCTGGTTTCCAGCACCAAAGTCAAGGCTAACTGCCACCCAGAAAGCTGTGCTAACTCCAGATTTCTTGGAGCATAAATAGAAATTTTCTTAATTTTAGAATCGCCCAAAACAAACAGCCAAAACCTGCTTTCAAAAATAGCTTTCGGTTCCACAAAATATCTATCCCAGCTATATCTCCACGACAACTCATTCCGAAACCGCTCAATTTCTCGCGTCGAAATCAACTTACCATCGTAAAAAATTTGCTTGATTTCTTCAATATTTGCCAAATTATTTAGTAGAGGCTGTACCACTCCGCTAGCAACTTGAATTGCCAAATTTTCCAACAAAGCTTCAGCTCGCTGCATTGCTGCCGGGCTGCCAGCAACACAAGAAATATTGTCAACAGTTAGAGGAATTTCAAATAGCAAATGTGCAAAAAAATCAACTGTCATCGGTATTTTATCAAGGATTTCTGCTGCAACTACATCAGCATCTGCCAGCAGCATCGGCACAACTTCTACGCCGCTGCCTGCCAAGAGATAAGCAGGGCTTCCCCCTTGACTTTCTCCCAGTTTCAAGCTTGTTTGACTGCCATCAAAAACCAGATTTTTTTCTGTTTGCAGTGTATAGTATCTGCCAAAAAAATCTATGATTGTCGCCTGCCATAAATCCCGTAAAATAGCAGGCATTTTTTGCGACAATTGAGTTTGCTGCACTTGCGAAAAGTGCAATTCTTCCAGCAAATCCTTTAACTTATGCAGGATGGAAGTCATCAATTCACGCTTTTTGGTCGATCGCAAAATATCGATTTCCAAAGGCAAGCCAGTCAAATTCACCAAATCAAACTGCAATTTAGCTGCCGACGAGTCAAACAAGCTACCTTGCCAATTAGTTGCAACCACCAAAGATTCAGCCGAAACTTGGGAATTCGTTAATTGCGATTGAGAATTATTCAACAAATTCTCCCGTCTTCCTTCTGCCTCTGCCTTCTGCCCTCTGCCTTCTGCCTTCTGCCTTCTGCCTTCTGCCTTCTGCCTTCTGCCTTCTGCCTTCTCCCCTTTTTCTTCAAATAATAGCTGACTAACAATCCAACGAGCTGCGAGCAATTCTCTGCGGCGCCCGCTGAGTACAACCCCATCTACAATAGAGGGCAAATCTGTGGGAGCTGCGGCTCTGAACTCTTGCAAATCAGCTTGGACAACCGCCAAAGTTGCATCTATTTCCCGTAGTCCAGAACGAGAAAAATAAGCCAGCATTTTTTTGTGTACTGGCGTATCAATTGTCGAATTATCTGCATTTTTATCTGCAATTGCTGCGTAGTTTTCTACTGTTTGAACCACCGCTGCATTTAGTTCTATTTCCGAGTTAGCTGCCGTATCCGTCGCCCAATAAGTGAGACCAGATGCCACAGCGCGAATAGCTTCGATTGTCAAGGAAATATCTGTACCTTTAGGACAATAGCCATTCGCACCCGCCGCCTGTACCTGGGCCAACAGCTCCGGTGTCAGCGGCCCGCCTAGCAGCAACAGGGGCAGGTTGGGGTACAAAGTTTTGAGTTCGCGACAAAATGCCACCGCCTCTATTTGACCCGATCGCAAATTTAGGGTCTCAACAGCCAAAATTACCAAATCTGCGGGCTTCTTGGCTGCTACCGAGTCGATCAAGCGAGCTTCGAGAACCCGCAAAGCCTCGGTTGCGGTTGAAATCTCTGCAACAACTTGCAAGTCTGGATACTGCTCGCAAGCAACTCGCAGCCCCAGCCGGAAAATGGGGTCGCCCTCGATCGTCAGCACTTGGAAATTACTCACTTGATTTTAGATTTGAGATTTTAGAGAGCGATCGTGCGAAAACCCAATTACTCCGGGAGCAAATTAGCATCAGGAGGCCCAGCCGATTCAGGAATCGAGGGCGGCGCGGGTTCCGGAGCCGGAGCCGGAGGAGCAGGTTCCGGAGCCGGAGCAGGAGCCGGGGCCTCTTCTCTCGCGGGCGGATAGTAAGGTTCCGGCTCTGGCGCGGGCGGATAGTAAGGTTCCGGTTCCGGCTCTCTAGCAGGCGGATAGTAAGGTTCCGGCTCCCTAGCAGGCGGATAGTAAGGTTCCGGAGCCGGGGCCTCTTCTCTCGCCGCAGGCGGATAGTAAGGCTCTGGTTCTGGCGCGTACTCCTCCTGTCGCGGAGCTGGCGCGTACTCCTCCTGTCGGGGAGCTGGCGCATACTCGCGAGCTGGTTCCGGCGCGTACTCGCGAGCTGGTTCCGGCGGCGGTGCACTGTTGGCTCTGAGTTCAGCACTCCAGCGCCCAATCGCACCTGCTGCCTCTGAATACAGCGCCCTACCGTAACCGATTTGGGAAGCCGTATCGATCGCCGCTCCTAGACTACCTTGAGATGCCAATTCCGCAGCTCGATCGAGAATCGGTCTGTCTTGAGCAACTTGCAGTTCGCTCACCCACTGATAGACATTATCCTGAGCTTTGGCGTACAAAGTCCTACCGCTCTTAATTTGCGAAGCTTTTTCAATAGCAGCACTAAGTTTTCCTTGCTTCGCCAGGGCTAGCGCTTCATCCAAAAAAGGTTGATCTTGAATAACTTCTATGCGTTTCGTCCACTGAGCCAAGAGAGTTTGCGCTTCTATCCTGCGGGGGCGGTTTTGAGAGATCAGGAGTAGCTGAGCCATGCCGCCCTTGAGTCCTTCAACCGTTTGCGGTTCTGCCAACTGCTTCGCCAAAGTCAGAAAAGATTGGTCTTCGATCCGCTGAATTTCCCGACGCCAAGCAGCCACCAAAGTTTGAGCGTGAACGCGCCGTGGCTGCTTAAGTCCGATGGTTTGCGCTTGCTCGATCGCGAGTCCAAACGTTCCTATCTGACCGACACTAGCGAGCGTGCTCGCCACTTGCAGACGCAGCAAATCTTGAAACTGCACCTGCAAATTTTCAATTTGAACTTGAGCTTGCTTATACAGAGGGCGACCCGGAGCAATTTGGCTAGCAGCCCCCTGCCCTTCCAGCAAGCTAAAAATGTGTTGCGGCAGCGGAGTTGATATCGACTGGTTCCAAGTCACTGCCTGAGCTCTACCCAACTGCATCAAATCTTGAGCTTCCGCAAACAGCGGGGAATCCTGCGGTACAACAGAAGCAGCCTCGATCGCCCCCGGCAGGTCTTTCGCCCCCAACCGCTTAGTAGCCATTGCCAGCAAAGTCCGGCTCCAGCCCTCAATTTCCTTCTCAGCTTTAGCGCGGGCAAAAAGCTGAGAGTCTATTTTGCGAGCCAGGACGATAGCCTCAGCGAACTTTTGCGGAGTTCCGTCCTTCGCCAAATCTCTAGCCTCTTCCAAGCGCTGCCAGCCGTTTCTTTCCAAAGAAATCTGCTGGATCAGCTCGTTGTACCGCTTTTGACTCCAGAAAACATTTTCCAACTTGAACAAAGCTTGAGCATAATCCCAAGCCTTCCTTAAATCCTCACTTTTCAAAGCTGCTAGGGCTGTATCGTAGAGTTTTTGGCCCTCCTGCCAATTTTTTTCCCAAGCAGTCACAGCCTCCTGTACCTCTGGGTAAGACGGACTGGTTTTCGGAATTTTCGCCACAATCTCCAGAGCGCCTTTCAAATCGCCCCTCTCAATTTTTGCCCTGGCAAATCCCAGAATGGCTTTCGACCATTCCCCTATCAAATGTTGACCTTGCGAGTATAGCGGATGTTCTTTCGGCCAAGCCTGCACCAGTGCCATTGCCGATTCTAGCTGTTCTAGCTTGCCCGACTTAGCGGCTTGCTGAGCGCAGTAAAGTCGCTCTCCGTCCGCCGCCAACGGCGACAGTTGCTGGCAATTGGGCGGCGGCGGCATCGTCAGTAACCACAGAAATGCAGCGGCACCGGTTACTCCAAATCCCACCAGGAGACTCAGCCAGATTAGCTGCCACTGCCAAAAAGTTCTTTTCCCCTCGGTCGGCAGCGCCGTTACTGAGGAACTCGCATCGCCTGTCGCCTCTGCACTGAACTGTGCCGTCGGTTTGAGGGATGGGTTGTATTGCGGTGGTGTGTGGAATTGGTCAGATTGTCGTCTCGCCATTACTTCAGCCTGTCCTGTAATGCGCACTCTTCATGTGACACTCCCACATCAAATCTATAGATTGTGATGTCGGCTTCTGACTCCTGTTAAGGAGATCGAGAACTTCCTTCAAGGTACTGGCAATCTTTCCCTCTACGGCGTTTTATAGTGAGGTTCGTGTCCCGCCCCACTGGTTGCTTCCGAGTATTTTAGGCTCTCGAAGCACGTAAATCATACCAGTTATCACACAGTTATTCACAGATCCCGGGGCCGTTTAGCCGAAAAAACAGTATAAAGCCCCGTCAGTCTATCAATTTTAGATTTTAGATTTTAGATTTTAGAATTGACTCTGCACATGAATTGTGAGAGGGATTCAACTAAGCTCTCATATTAAATCCGCCTCAGAAATTCCACGATCGGACTCAGCGGTTGAAACCGCAATTACACAAAGTTTGCTCAACTCCAAGCCGATTAAAAAATAAAGGGGGTATTAAAGCCGGATTTGGTCTACACTTTTACCTGTAGGGGTAGGATTGATTTTTGGGGTTTAGTCGTAAATTTTATTCCCGATCGCCAAACTTGCCGATCGAGTTTAAGTTTTCTGTTTTCCTTTTTTTCTACTGTGCCGAATTCCGGCGGGCGACGGTCAAAAACCCGATCGAGCGCTGCTAAATACTTAAATCATTTTATACGACCGACTGGCCGAGCAAAAATAGCGGCTTTGGTTCCAATAGCCGCGGCTTTATCGGTTACGAAGCCTTGGGCGTATCGCTGACACTCGATGCTTCCGTGGCGGACTCGGCCGATCGATATCCGTAGAAATCTATCCGGTAGTCTACAATTTTGACACCCGTTTGCTGTTGAATTTGCTCGATCAAGTCGATCGGCAATTCCACATGAACGTCTAGAATCTGAGACGTATCAAGACAATTGACGTGAGAGTGAGAGTCGCTGACGTTGCCGTACAAGCGTCCTTCCGAGCGTTCTATGCACTCAATAATCCCTTCTCTCGACAAAGCTTCTAGATTTTGATACACAGAAGTATGCCCGATCGAATGCGCTTGTTTGTTGAGGCGATCGTAAATTTCGCGAGCCGAGAGGTGTTCTTTTGCCTCCCACAAAAGTTCTAGAATAAATCGACGCTGGCGGCTCAAGCGCATTCCCATCGCCTGACAGCGATTTAAAGCATCTTCTAATGAACGAATTGGTTTCACAGCTACCGCCTTATAAAGCCTGATCGATTTTTAATTCTGGTACAATATTGCACGCCCACATATCCACTAATTCTAACGCAGGCTTGCCCAACAGTAGAAGGTAGAGGGCAAAAATCTCAAATGAGTGAATTTTTTCGAGTTGCTGCTCAACTCTATCTTCTACTGCAACACCTCCTAGTTCGAGGATTTGATGGCGTTAACCAGTAACTTGGCGATTTCCGAGAGTTGCTTTTTGTTGAAAGTTTTGAGCAAAAGCTTGACTACCGCCTTCGGTTCGGCTGGAAGAGCTACTTGCTTCGACGCTGCTGCTGGGGCGGCTGGGGCGGCTGGGGCGGCTGGGGCGGCTGGTTTTGGGCTTGCTGCCAAAAGTAGCAAATTTTTACTCGGAACGATCGTCTTGACTTTCCCCAATTGTACTAAATCGCCAGCTTCCTTGAGTTCTTTGATAATCAGCGGAGCTAAGACTTTATAAGAGTTTTTGGGATTAACAATCGCTGCTCTAGCTGTTTTCACTAAATTTTGCCAAGTCTCTATTTTACCTCCCAACTTATAGAGGCGAACGCACACAGCCGTCAACTCAGAGCGACTAGCAGCCGATTCTTTCTGCTTGAACACCTGCAACATTTCTTTGAGTAAAGTCATCACTTCAACAGCAAAATTCGCCGGCACAGCGCCCGCTGTTGGAGCGGCGGGCGTACCAGACCCAGCAGCAGCCTGCACTTTACCCGACGCCAATTTATTGAGGTGAGTTTCCAGTTGAGCAAAAACAGGCATCACCTGCTGCACGAGTTTTTCTCCCTCCTCATTCCTCAAGCCGAAAGGCCCCTCCAGTCGCCCCAGCAAGTCCTTAAGCGTATCAACTCCCTTTAAAAATAGGGATTCTGCCGTTTGGTCAACCTGCTTGACGGGCCCGTCCTTGAGCACCTTAAAACAATCTTCCAAGCGGTGAGCGGTTGTTTTAATACTATCTAAGCCCAGCATAGCCGCCCCTCCTTTCACGGAATGGGCGGCTCGAAACATCTCTTGGACGCTTTCGGGGTCTTTCATCGTGGACTTTAAATCCACTAAACCATTTTCTAGAGTATCGAGGTGCTCCTTAGCCTCCTCTATAAACAAACGCATAATTCGGTCTTGCTGATCTGACACGACAGTCCTCCTAACAATCTGTGCACCCTCCAGAAAGCACCCTCTTAGCGGGAGAAAACACGACTCCTGCCCAGAGTCGGAAGCTCCCATGCAAAACATTCTAGCCTGCCTCAGCTAGCAGACTCAAAATACTGGTGTCAGGGCAATCTTAGCTCTAAAACTGGTGCGGTGGAGATTGAGGCTAGAGTTCTGAGGGAGTATCTGGAGCGATTTCAATGCCCATTCCTTGTTTCATCATCTGCTGATTCGTAATCAAGTCGTTTAACTCCTTGACTTCGACGCCGATGTCTTGGCAAGCCTTTTTCAGTTCCCGCTCGAAGGTGTTGAGGTCGCCTCCGTAGCCACAAAGCTTCGCGGCTGTGGCGATTCCTTGTTGGGCGTTAGCTTTGGCGCAGTCGATCAATTCAATGCCTTTGAGGGGTTGGGAGGATGCCATAATTTCAAGCCACAATTTATATTTTCTCCCACTGTACCTAGAAGGTTGAGGTCGATCAATCTATCGAAAGGCATGAAAAATCCTGCTTGTCCTGCGTGTTACCAATTCATACCTATTTTTTGGGAGTTCCTGCGAAGATGGCAGTAGTTGAGATTTTCTAACCCTGACTGTGCCTAAATTACAGTAGATTATTGTGAAAAATGTTTCCCAATCTAAAATGCACTGGGTCTGGAGCGTCCGGCACCGCGTGTTTGTGTCTTTTCTCTTTGCTATGGCAGTTGCTGTGTTGCTGCCACCTGACTATCTCCCCCTGACTCGGACGCTGTGCATCTGGAACGCGGGCGCGGTCAGTTTCCTGATTTTAACTTGGATGCTGATGCTGCAAGGCACTCCCGAAATGATGCGCCACCACGCTCAGCAGTTGGATGCTGGCCGCTTAACAATCTTAAGTACGATCGTGGCAGCCGCTTTTGCTAGTTTGTTAGCCATTTTCTTCCTGCTGCGCGATACCAAAGGTCTGTCACCGAATTTGCTATTTCTGCACTTGGGGCTTTCTGTCCTAACAATTGTTGGCTCTTGGATGCAGGTACACACTATCTTCACGATGCACTATGCCCGCAGCTACTACAAAAACCGCAGCAAGCAGCACGGCAGCTACTTGCAGGCGGGGGGTTTGGATTTTCCGGGCGACGAGGAACCTGACTACAAAGATTTTTTATATTTCTCCTTTGGTATTGGGATGACTTGCCAAGTTGCAGACGTGCAGATCACTTCTCGTTCGACGAGGTATCTCGTGCTTTTTCACAGCGTGCTATCGTTCTTTTTTAACACCGCTATTCTGGCTATGAGTGTCAATATTATTGCTGGATTGAGTTGATATGATTTAGTAGCAGAGGCTGGGATTTTTTCTTAATGGGCGATCGAGCTTGTTTTAGGGCGCTGGTTAAATCTAGAGCTTGGTTCTACACATCTTGCATCAACTGTTTTGCAAAAGTAGCTAACAGTTCTGCACGCTTATTCACAAAACCATCAAAATCATCATTGCAAAATTCCTGTGGGCAAAAAGCATTAGTTAAAATTTCTTTCAACACATCATCATTGGGCATGATAGTGATATACTCAGACGGTTTCTTTCGCCCTATTTTATTATTTTCTGAACGGTTCAAAAAACAGAAGTTGGCAAGACAATTAATCTTTTCGTCAGAAGTGTTTAAATCTCTCAAGTAAGCTTTGGGATAAATATGATGAAACTCTGCTCTGTTGTACTTTTGCAAAACTTTATCTAAATCAATTGATGAACCGGACAAAAAAGTCTTTGGATTATGGTTTGCTAACATCAATATAAATGTCTTAGTATTTGCACTAGCTAACCTAAAATAATTAGCTTTGAAGAAATCCTTACTTAGTTCGTGAGAAATATCTCCAAAAGTACTCTCCTCACCATTTTTAAGCTTTTGTATTTCTTCTATATCAGTTATGGCAGTTATTTTAGGCCTACTACCATATCGGTTGGTAAAGCAAGATCGCCAAAACCACTTTTTTAATCTGGCATAAACGTTTGAGTCATAGGACACTTGCTTGCCATCAGGTTCTGCGAAGAAGGTACATAGAGGAATGATCAACGCAGAGGATGGTAAGTTCTTAAGGGACATAACCTTCAACTGCGTTCTTAGAAAGTCGATAGCACTCAAAATCCCATTCCTGACCTTGGGAAATGCTGCTCTGATTTGTTGACCATTCAATTCTAAGAGAGTATCTGGAGTAGGATCTTTCATTAATATAGCCGCCGCACATCTCAATATCAAATCAGCATCCTCACCGACTTGAGAAAATCCGAACTCTTCAAGTTCTTCTTTCAATTCTTTGAAACTCTCTAATAAATCGAAATCGTCATTCCAAGTCCAGGCTGCAAGGAGTTGAAGAGTATCAAGTTCCATTCCTAGTCTATTAACGCGCTCAAATACAATGGCAACAATTGCTCTATCATCCGTCTTTAAAATTTGAGCAGGAATAGATACTTCTTTAAATTTCTCTTGAATTCTATCTAAACGTATAATTTGCTCATTAGTAAATTTGGTAGTTGCATCTCTATATCTAACAGAGTCAAATAAAACGCTCAGAGGAAAGTGTTTAGATGAATCAACATCGATCTCCGAAAGAGCCAAAAACTGACTTTCTTGTACATCCTCTTGTGCTCCCAAATCGAAATATATTCCCAGCCATGCACTATCGAAAGTTGGCTTTAGTTCGGTCTGAAAAACAGAAAATATTGATGTCAGCCTTTGCTGACCGTCTAAGACATAATCAATTGGGTAATCTTCTTTGGGTTGTGGAAGTTCAAATTGACCCAGCTTTCTCTCTACAGAAAGCTTGTATTTAGTTCGCCAAAAAAGTAATGAGCCAAAAGGATAATTTTTGTAGATACTGTCCATTAGATATGCAACTCTATCCATATCCCAGACAAAACCTCGCTGGAAAGCAGGAATCCGAACACTGCCACTACTTACAGCATGCAGCAACTGCCTGATAGAATAGGATTGATACTCCATATTTAAGCCTTACTCTCGGTAAATGTTTACGTACCACTATATCATCAAGCAATAATCTTGATTGAATTTTCCTTTCTACGAAGCCACGATCAGCCTTTTAGTAATGGCAGAAGCAACTGTAAATACGCGGTCTAACAACCCGATCGGCGCACGGGCCAGAGGTATTGGTGATATTGCAAATGCTGCCTGCCGCCGCTTATCTTAGTCGTTAAGTAGCTTAATCTCTCGGTGAGAGCAGCATTTAAATACTATTTATCAGCATTCGAGATCAAGCTACCGTAATCTGATCTGTAAGACAGTGCTTTGGGCTTTTGGGGGAGCGATCGGCTTCAAGGGTTGTCGCTGATTTCTACGACCGCTTCTCGTTGACGCGATCGTTCTAGTATAAACGTTATTTTTGCCTAATTCCTGATTTTGCTTGCCAAGTCGAAGTCATTACGAGTATGATTAAGCAAGAAGCAAAACAGACCAACGCCATGAGGATCGAAGAAATACCCCTCAACCAGATTCGCCGCCCCCTGCCGCGAGTCAACGACCAAACCAAAGTAGCCGCCCTCATGGAATCGATCCGCGAGGTAGGTTTAAACGAACCCATCGACGTGCTAGAAGTAGATGGTCAGTATTACGGATTTTCCGGCTGCCACCGGTACGAAGCTTGCCAGCGTCTCGGTTTAGAAACAATCCGCTGTAATGTACGCCGAGCTCCCCGTGCCGTGTTGCAGATGCACTTAGCCTGAGCCTCTCAAGAGAAATTCACCACGCAGGCAAATATTCGATCGACAATCACTAATAACAACCTAAAAACCTATGACTACCAACAATCACAAACAACATCTTTACCCCACCCGCATCGATATGTCAGCCGCCACCCGCTCTCAAGTAGTGGGGCTACTAAACGCCACGCTAGCAACGACTCTGGACTTAAAAACTCAAGTCAAGCAAGCTCACTGGAACGTTAAAGGCCTGGACTTCTACCAGTTGCACTTGCTGTTTGACGAAATGGCAACAGAACTCGAAGAATACATCGATTTGGTTGCCGAACGGGTCACAGCTTTGGGCGGTTTGGCTGTAGGAACAGCCCGCACAGCCGCCGCAGATTCGATTTTGCCAGAATTTCCTTTCGACATTTTAGACGGGAAAGAATATGTGACGGCTTTGGCCGATCGCTACGCACCCTACGCCAAACACCTGCGACTCGCCATCGACAAAACTGGCGAACTCGGCGATGCCGATACAGCGGATCTGTACACCGAAATTTCGCGGGCAATTGACAAGCGTTTGTGGTTCCTAGAAGCGCATTTGCAAGGTTCTGCGACAACTGCAACAGTCGCCGCCGAAAAAGTAGCCGTCAAATAGCCACAAAAAAAGTTGTGGGGTGGGTGCGGGAGCCCGCCCCACAGATGTATTTCCTTAAGGCTCGTGACAGTTTACGATCGAGAATATGTCCATTTATTAATTTGGATGAGTTTTTCGTGACTGCCAATATTCCAGATTATGCTCCTCAACTGCAACGCCTGATGGAACAGGCGGGGCTTTCGAGCGATCGAGAACTCAGCCAAAAAGCAGGAGTTTCCGAGATCCACCTCAGTCGCCTGCGTCGCGGCTTAGCTTTGCAAACCCGAGCCGACATCCTGCTCAAAATCAGTCAAGCTTTGCAAATTTCCTTAACGGAACTGCTCGCAACCTTGGCGCCAAACTATGTAGAGTTAGAAAAGGCAGCACCGACAGCCGTAGAACAAGAATATCAGCGCTTGCAAGCTTCGATCGAACAGCAGCGAGAATCTTTGATGCAGGAATTCCAGCTATCTAGCGTGCAAATTTTAGAATCTTGGATGTTGCAGTGGCCGACTGCTGCGAGCAAAGCTCAGGAAAATCACAACTTGCGGGCTCAGAAACTACTGCCCTTGCTGCGGCCAGTCGAGCAGTTATTGGAGCATTGGGGAGTGGAGTCGATCGCCCCAGTCGGAGCCGAGATTCCCTACAACCCCCAACAGCATCAGCTCATGGAAGGAACAGCCGAACCCGGAGAACCCGTCAAAGTCCGCTACACAGGGTACAGACAAGGCGACAAACTGCTCTACCGCGCCAAAGTTAGCCGAGTTTAATTAATACCAGAAGGCCTTCGGCAGAACCAAGATTGTCCCTATCTCAAAATTCACTCCCGGCGAAGCGCTGCGACTGTGATCGGCGTTACGATCCGCGACGAGGAGCATCTTTTGCACTCAAAACTATTCTCCCGCTTTCAGGCTTTGGCGCTTTCCCCCTCTCTTATTTGGCTCGGAGTCCATCTCGCAGCTATACTAGCCTAGTCTGGCTAGAAATTCTGACATTCCCACCGCAAAATATGAGTCCTGTAGTTAAAATTATTCAGCCCTCTGGCATTTTAGACGGCACCAAGGCAAGTCAATTCCGCCAAGAGATTAGCGACCTAGTGGAAGCGGGAGCCGATGTGGTATTGATAGACTTCACTGATGTGACATTTATGGATAGTTCTGGTTTAGGCGCTTTAGTCTTGGCGCTCAAAACAGTCCGTGCCGCTGGGAGTCAATTAGTTGTCTGTTCTATCAACGAGCAAATCCGCATCTTATTTGAACTCACCAGCATGGATCGAGTTTTCGAGATATTTCAGACCCGCGATGCTTTTAATAGCAAAATTCTCTCAACTAACTAAATCTTTGGGCTGCTGCCTTTTTGCTATTTGGTCACAGATGCACTGCAAGAAGTCAGCTAGCCAAAGTTTACCTTGAGTAAAGACCAATCATCATCAAAAACTGCTTTAGCGTTCAACTTTTGAATGTAGTTCAAAACCAGCTCTAACTGGTCGGCACTTGCACCGTTGTAAGCTGCTAACAGGTCTACGAAAGGGTCAAGCCCCCAGATATTGCCGTCAGGTTGGTGGATCTCGTATACCCCGTCGCTAAAGATGTAGAGAGTGCTCAAATCCTCTACATCGCAGCAATTATCGACATAGGGGGCGTCAGGGAACATCCCGACCGGCATTCCGGGGGTTTTTAATCGCTGGATTTTAGCGGTGCTCGCAGGCGACTGGGAAATCAACACGGCCGGTGGATGGCCGGCGCTGGCATAAACTAGCTGGCGAGAAATGCGGTTGTAAACGCCATACCAGATGGTGAAATACTTGTCATTTTGGTAGCTCATCTGGAAGGTGGTGTTCAGGGCGCGCAAAACGTCGCTGGGTTTGTAGTAGTCTATGTTGGGGAGCGTGCGCGATCGCAGCAAATTCAGCACGGCCACCGAAGGCAGCGCCGCCCGCAAACCGTGACCGGCTACGTCGAGCAAGTAAATAGCCAAATAATCGGCATCTAGCCAGTTGTAGTCGAAGCAATCTCCACCCAACTGCCGGGAGGGAATGAATTTTGCCTCAATGCTGAAAGGTTCCGTCATCGGATCTGGCAGCAGCGATTGCACGTACTCGGCGGCCTCGGCTAACTCTGCTTCCAGACTTTGCTTGGCTATTTTCAAATCTCGGCTGAGTTGGTGCAGCCTCAATCCGGCGCGTACTCTCGCCTGTAACTCGTTGAGTTCGATCGGCTTTGAGATAAAATCGTCGGCACCAGCGTCGAGTCCTTTGACTCGATCGGCGATCGAACCCAAAGAAGTCAACAAAAAGAATTGTGTAGTTGACAGATCCGGATCTGCCTTAACTCGACGGCAGACATCGATGCCGGTCAAGCGCGGCATGATCCAATCGCAAATTATCAGGGCGGGACGCAATTTTTGCGCCTGGGCTACACCGTCTTCGCCATTACTTGCTACTGTTACTTCGTAACCCTGTTTTTTCAGGGTTCTTCTCAGCAGTTCCTGAACAGCCGTATCATCGTCAATAACCAGAATTTGAAACATGGGCACTTAGGTACTACAAGTTTTTCAAGGTCTGGGGGTCATTTAAAATATATCCTGTCAGCGCCCTTGTCTGAGATTGAGTATAGTTTATTGACATGGCTTTCGAGGTAATTGTTTTTGACAGCGGGTCGTTGAGTTCAATTTACGTTAAAATTTGATAGAAATTTGGCGCGATCGAACTTCACTCAGTTTATACTCAGAATATAAAATTTTATAGACTTTTATTTGCCACAGGCGCTGGTTGACATGGAAGTGCTATTTATGGTAAAGTGACTCACCGATTATTCGATTAGACATTGATCCACGGCCCACCAGAGCTAGTATCCTCAAACTACCATTCAATTTTACCGCCGTTATACTTTGTCTCGTTGTATTTTATCTGGTTGTATTTTGTCTCGTTGTATTTTGCCCACCGGCGGATGAAGAACTTGTGTGGTGAGCGTGATTGAATTAAAGGGTTCCGAAAAGTTGCCGATGCTAAAAAAAGCGGATCTTCAAGTCAATACAGGTCTGAATGGATTAAGCTGGGTTTTGTCGTGGTTTGCACAATTGTACGACTCGCGAATTCCTACAAGTGTGTGGATAAGGTGTCAGTTGGCTTTGGCTGAGGGCTTTACGAATGCGGTGCGTCACGCCCACAAGGGCAAACCAGCGGATTTGCCTGTTGACATTCAGGTGGCGGTGTTCGCTGAATCTTTAGAGATTAAAATTTGGGATTGGGGTGATCCGTTTGATTTAGAGCACAAAATCAAAGATATTTCGGAAAAAGTCGATATTCATTCTCCGGGCGGGCGGGGTCTAAAATTGATTAAAGACATCGCAGACAGTATTAGTTACGAAAGAACGGCTGATGGACGGAACTGTTTGTCGATGGTCAAAAATTATACTCCTGTCTCAAGGCAGAACAATGAAGATGATATTTTGGAAGTGGTAGAGGAAATTTCTGATTAATGGGTTCATCGGGTTTTAAACGCGGGACAGAGGATTAAGCCACAGCAGAATTGTCCGTTTTAATTCATTTAATTCTCGATACACTTCTTGTTTTACCCATTGCCCGATCGCGTCGAAGGGTGTAAAAATTTGACCTACAGGCCAGCTAACATCTTGACCCAAGGGCGTTTGATGGTTGCCCGCTAGAGTCTGAACGGTAATCATGTCGGGAAATCGTGCTTTTAGCAGTTTGGTCAACAGCAGGGTTTGGTCGATGTTGTCGCCGTTAAATTTGACTAAAAGATTGCGCCGGATTTGATAGCTATCTTGGACGAGGCGATTAGTCTCTTGCGGGGAAGGGGTAAACTCGACGTTAAAGACGGGGGAAATTTGCTCGACGATCGGTATTGCTTCGGATGCCGCATAATTGTTGAAAGAAATCAGAATATTGCCTGCCCTTTCTATGTCAAACACAGAACCGATCAGGAGGTGGAGTTTGCATCCCATGCTGTGTCCCATGCCGTAGATGGGGAGATAGGAAGATTTGAGCAATTTAGTGGCGCGCAGGCGATCGAGGGCATTTTCAAATTTGTTGAGGACATCGCGGGCGATCGCAATATGATCCAAAGTATTGACAAACGGCGTTGCTACTACAACATATCCTTGATTCCCCAAAGCCTCTAACAGCCAGCGATAGGTGAGTTGGGGTGCTGTCGCCACAAAGGCACCGCCGAGAAAATGTATGATCGCGATCGGTCTTGACGGAATTAATACCCAGTTGCCAGAAACTTCTTGCCAGTCCATAAATTCAATCTAATTCCAAATAAAAAGGCGATCATCCTCTGAAGCTAAAAGGCAGAATGTTTTATAAATTTTTCCTTTTATTTTCTGCCTAAAAAAGGGGTGGGGTACCCATTTTTTCCTTCAAAAAAACTTTGCTCTTTACTTATATTATGATATTTAGTGTAACTGTTTTCGCAGCAAATAGCACGATCGGCGCACGCTGCTATTTGCACGCTGTATACGGTTGAAGCTGGTGGCCGAATAAATCAAGGCTGACATCGGCTGGCGGCTTTCAAAGATTTGTATATGGTGTCCCATCGCACGGCTGCAAGCCACTGTAGCTAGTATTGCGGGTAATTGACCCGACAGGATATTAACAGTCAAATACGGCTCAAAATCCCAATATCGCGTATTAACCAGTCTCAGGGCGATCGGCTTCGATTCGGCTTGATTGGCAGCACCAAATTTCTTGCCTAAACCCGCATATAGCAGTTGTCAATAAAGTGAGGTATCCCCTATGCCCTATGCCCTATGCCCGCTTATCAAGCGTGCACCTCATGTTACTGAGAAAGGCTATACAACTATAACATCCTTTAGGATCAACCCCCGATTTCAGACGATCGCTGGGGGTTTAATTCTGCCGAATGACCAATACCTTCTGCCGTTTGATGACTCAACTTTTCGTGAGTTTTCATCCATTTCCACTTGTGCACAGTAGCTTGAGGATTGAGCACTGTGGTAGCCACGCCGTAAACAATAGTCGGCAAAACCTCCCGATTTAACCAACTTTGTCCCACCTTTCTCATGTAGTGCAGTGCCAAAACTTCTCGAAATTTGTTAAGCCTTTGCAAAAGCGGCAAATTCTTAAAACATAACTCTTCGTACTCCTGGAGTGATAACTCTTTTTCTCCCCGCAAGCGCCGCAGTTGGTTTTCCTTGACACAATCAGAAGCTATGCGCTTCTTCAGCCAGTGTTTATCTGTGAGAGAGTTCCCTCTAATTCGATAATTTCCCAAAGGTTCTGTCGCCGCTAGCAAGCCATACTTTTGAGCAAGTTTAGTAAATAACTCTGTATCTTCTCCTACCTGCCAATCTTCTGCAAAGCCGCCTTCTTGGAGTAGAATAGAGCGATAGACTACAACAGAAGACGGGAAAACCCAAGGACTTTCGCCTGTCTCCTTAATCGCCTGCATTTCTGCTTTAGTTGTAGGATAGGTGGGAATGTAACTCAACTTGTTGCCGCGCTTGTCTAAATATCGCAAAGCGTGAGCCACAGCTTTGACTTCGGGATTGTCTGCGAGCATCTTTAAACAAACTTCTAACTTATTGGGTTCCCAGGTATCGTCGCTGTCGATAAACGCTACATACTCGCCTGTGGCGCGATATATCATTAAATTTCTCGACTTAGAAACCCCGTAATTTTGGGGATTTCTGAAGTATTGAATTCTCGAGTCTTGCTCGACCAGCTTAGCAGCAACTTTGTCAGTAGCGTCAGTAGAGCAGTCATCAACAATTAAAATTTCTAGATTCTTGTGGGTACCATTGAGTACGGAGGCAACTGTCTCGGCCAGAGTGTCGGCAGCATTGAATGCAGGAATGATTACACTTATTTTTTGGCTATTCATAACTTGCATTAAGGTGTGGTTTGGTAGTTGTTCACCGAAGTATAGTATCGAAGCCGACACTCTGACTCATTTACGTGCAAGTACCTGTAGTCAGAAAACTTGCCTACATACTGCCAATATAACAGGTTTACCAAGGTGAGTGTTATCTACCATAAGGAGGGGACAGCCCTTAGCAGGCGGAGTGCAGACTATTATTTGGCGGGCAATTTTTCGGACACAAAGGCGACGGCTGCGATGGATTGAGGGTTTTGTCCGGAGACTGGAGTTGTCCTAAATTCGATCGCATCTTTTTGCTTTAATACGACTTACCAAGAAAAACCAGACCTCACTCAAAATTATTGGTTTGATAACTATATAGCTACTAAAAAATTGCATTTATGACTCAGTTCGATTTCGGTTAATCGCTAATCATAATTTTTTTATTGCGCCAAAACTGGGAATGAGGAATTTGAAACTTTCCTCCAAACCTAATTACAATTATTTGATAAATTTTTATATCAAGAGTTAGTAAAACATGGTTGACTGATTAACCAAAAGTCAAAAAAATTCCCAAAAAAAGCTATAATAATTCTGTTACAGCAATCGTAAATAATTTGTGAATTTCTTACTGCCTCCCTTGGTAAAGTTGGGGTGGGGTAAAAAAATACGACTCATTTTGAATTACTCTATGTGTTGCCTTACCCTAGCCATCACCTAAAATACTGATTGTTTTGCTGTTGCTTAATCAGGCTAGGAAACAAAAATAATTGGAAAATTCAGAAGCTTTGTGAAGCAGGGTTTATATGATTTGCATCTTTAGTTTTTCCTACCGTAAATCAGCAACACCGTTTTTCTGAGTTTATCAGCTTTTTTGAAATCCGTATTTTATCAAAAAAGCTGCTTTTTCAAACTTGTTTAATTATTAAATTGCCACCGTCTGTCCCTGATTTTTCTCTTCCTCTTGTACCGTGAGCGCCTCCCAGGGTCAAATCGTTTTTCCGTCAGCCATAACAGGTAATTTATCTGCGATTGAACTTAGTACCGCTAGGTTTTAGGGAAGATGCTCATAAAAGTATACTATAAAAAATCTTCGCCTCACGCGTAAAAAATGTTGCCAAATTTCTTGAGCAAAGTGCGAATTTATACTTGTTGCCTAACAGTCTTGGTGTTGGGTGGCTGCCAGCAAAAGCTACAGCCAACCTTGGAGCAGCAGCGCAGCAAACAGGGGATGGCAGTTTCTGCTCACCCTCTGGCGAGCGCTGCGGGGCTGGCACTGCTGCAACAGGGCGGCAATGCAGTGGATGCGGCGGCTGCTACGGCTTTGGCGATTTCTGTGGTGGAGCCTTTTTCGGCGGGTATCGGTGGCGGGGGTTTTTTACTGCTGCGACGGGCCCAAACGGGGACTGTGCAAGCGCTGGATTTCCGGGAACGAGCTCCGAAACGGGCGACGCGGGATATGTACCTCGACAAGCAAGGCAAGGTGCGCCAAAGGGCAAGTCTGGACGGGCATTTGGCGGCGGGTATTCCGGGTACTGTTGCTGGACTTTATACGGTGCACCGCGAGTACGGTAAGTTGCCTTGGGCCCAGGTGGTGGCGCCGGCGATCGCCCTGGCTGAAAAAGGCTTTCCGGTAAGTTCGCGCTTTACCACGGCTACCGGGCGACGACAGGATGTGCTCAAAAAAAACCGGGCGGCGCTGGAGGTTTTTACTCGTGGTGGCATTTTATACCAGCCGGGTGAGCTTTTGGTGCAGCGGGATTTGGCGCGGACTTTGCGGCAGATTGCACAAAATCCGCAGAGTTTTTATACCGGGGACATTGCGCGGGCGATCGCCGCCGACATGACTAAAAACGGCGGTATTATCACTCTGGAAGATTTGAAAAACTATACGCCGATTTGGCGGAATCCGGTTTGTGGCAACTTTCGCACTTATGAAATTTGCGCGATGTCGCCTCCTTCTTCCGGCGGCGTTCATTTGTTGCAAATCTTAAAGATTCTGGGAGATACGGATCTCAAGAGTTTGGGAAGGCAAAGTCCAGATACTTTGCACTTGCTCGCGGAGAGCATGAGGATTGCTTATGCCGATCGGGCTGAGTATTTGGGCGACCCGGATTTTGTGAGTGTATCGGTCAAAGCTCTGACTAGCAGGAATTATGCGAAATTGAGACGATCGCAAATCCAAATGTCAAAAGCCCGACCCTCCAGCGAGGTAAAGGCTGTTGACGCTGAAACTTTGAACCGTCTCCTGTGGGAGTCTCCGGAAACTACGCACCTTACGGTAGTTGATAAAGAGCGCAATGTAGTAAGCTTGACATTTACGGTGAATGGCGGTTTTGGGGCTGGAGTCGTGGCCGCGGGTACGGGAATTTTGCTCAACAACGAGATGGATGATTTTGCAGCGGCGCCGGGAGTGCCGAATTTGTTTGGTTTGGTGGGCGGGGAGGCAAATTCGATCGCCCCGGGCAAAACTCCTTTATCGAGCATGACGCCGGTCATCGTGACAGAAAATGGCAAATTTCGCCTCGCTGCGGGAGCTCCCGGAGGCAGCACGATTATTACCACGGTGCTGCAAATTGTGCTGAACGTATTGGTTCACGACATGAATGTCGGCGATGCTGTGTCTGCACCTCGGATACACCACCAGTGGCAGCCCGATCGACTGAGGGTGGAACGGGGAGGTTTTGAGGCTGCAACGCTTTCGGAGTTGCGGCGGCGGGGACACCCGATTGTCGAAGGTGACGGCTGGGGAAACGCTAATGCGATCGTCCTGACTGCAGACGGTTGGTTGGAAGGGGCTGCCGATCGGCGCGGGGAAGGAGAAGCAAGGGGGTTTTAGTCATCAGTCAGTCGATTAGAGATTTTAGAGGGGGGCGAGACTTTGACGACTCGACGATTTTAGATTTACTCCACAGATGAATCTGGGATGTTGAACTCGGATCAAAAATTTTGATCTCTCTACGACAGGAATCGGGGGCTTCTATGGTTTTTTTGGGCGAAGTCATCTTTCATAAGTCATTAGCTATTAGTCATTAGCTATTAGTCATTAGCTATTAGTCATTAGTCATTTTGGAGAGCGCCAAAGGTATCAAAACCCGGTTTTTTTGGTCTCCAGTACGTAACTCCTGAAATTATTTGTCTGTGTAAGTGTATTTTTGCATCCGTATTTTTGCGCTGAGGTTTAGAGGCTGACTAATTGCCAAGAAATACCCAAAAAATAAGCCCTAAAAAACGTATATACACTAATGTGTAAAGTTATTGTAAAGGCCCTAGACATTGATACTTATATAATGTAAAAATGAAGTTGTGCATTGGATCAGGTTTGTATCTTCCAGGAAAAATTTATGATAATTACTCACAAAATTGCTGGCTTAACAGCTACATTAACTACTGCTCTGAGTTTGTTGGCAGCGCCAGCAATGGCATTTTCGGTAGGGGCAACTAATAACACTGAAACTTTAAAAAATAATTTATTGGGGACTAATACAGCCGGGTTGAGTAATTTCTCTGTTTCAATTACGGGTAATTCGGCTGCTTTTGGTACTTTCACTAATGACCCCTTCGGTTTGACATCAGGTGTTGTTCTGAGCACTGGTAGAGTTGCCGATATACCGGGTCAGAATCGCAAAGATAACTTCACGACACAGGACAGCGATTTAAGCACGGACTTTGGTCCTAAGGGTGAACAGGGCGATCTGACTCAGCTAAACCTCAGCTTTTTTGCTAATAGCACGGTTGAAAAGTTATTTTTTCAATATGTATTTGCTTCTGAGGAGTTTCCTGAGTTCGGCGGTTCTAAATATAATGACGATTTTGAACTGCTGCTGAACGGCACTAATTTGGCCAAATTGAGCGACGGAAAAAAAGTTACGATTAATAATCTGGTTCCAGATCCATATAATCGCTCTAAAGATCACCCCGACTATATTAACAACCCAAGTTTGACAGGTATTGCTGCTAACATCGTTAAGCTGGACGGTTTTACTAAAGTTTTAGGTTTTGAGGGTTTGCTCAAGCAAAATCAGACGAATGTTCTCAGTATCCGCATTAAAGATGTGGGCGATGGCAAGTTAGATTCTGCTGTATTTATTCAAGGCGGTTCTGTGGGGACGGTTCAACCTGAACCGGTTCCCGAACCGATGACTGTGGGGGGTTTGATGGCGGGAGGCGCTATGCTGGCTGCTGGACGAAAGTTACGCAATCGCCGTGGCGGAAGTAATTAATAAGGGAAGGAAGTTCGGCAACGAGCAATGTACGGGATGTAACGGATGTCAGTCCGATGCAAGTCGGAACAAGGAAGAAGGAAGTTCGGCAACGGATTCGCTCGACGGATGTAACGGATGTCAGTCCGATGCAAGTCGGAACAAGGAAGAAGGAACAAGGAAGAAGGAACAAGGAAGAAGGAAAAAACAGAACAGGAACCATTTTGGCGGTTGCTGTAATATGAATCTCGACTAGCCGTGTTGGAGACAGAAACGGGGTTTGATGAAGGAAAAGACCTCGTTGCAGTTGTTGAACCGGGTAAAAAAACTCGGTTTGTAAGATCGCGATCGCGTAATATCATATCAAGTAATTTAACCATTATGGGTACGCAGCGAGGAATGCAAGTCCTCATACAATTCTGACGACGAATGCCCTCACTACGAACCAATTTTATGGCGGTTGTTCTAGCGGACAGAATATAAGTTTTTCTCCCAAATTCGCAAAGGGCGGATTTTTTTGTATTAGGAATTGCTGCAAATATTGCGGGTAAAACCCGCGTCTACAACCACTGACTAAAAACTAAATAATTTAGCTATGAACAGTACCGTCGGGTAAGATTGTACCTGTTAATGTAGTCCGGGTAAGTTTGACCATAACTCGATCGCCGTAACCGATTTTCGCTCCTGTTAAGTCAGCACCGCTCAAGTCAGCACCGCTCAAATCGGCTCCGATTAAGTTGGTTTCTCTCAAGTTGGCATTAATCAAACAAGCTCCTAACAAATTAGCCCGGAACAAGTTAGCTTGGTGCAAATTCGCGCCTGTGAGATTGACGTTGTGTAGAAAAGCATCACTTAAGTCGGCTTCACTCAGGTTTGCATTGCTCAAGTTTCTCCCTGAAAAATCCTTTTCTTTTAAGGAAGCTCCTTTGAAGTTGGAACCGCTCAAATCGGGAGCTTGCGGCCCAGCTTGGCGGTAAGACTGAGATGGCGGTGGCTGCGATTGGTAGCGGGACGCCTCTGAATATGGCCCTGCAGGGTTTCCCCCATAGTTTCCCGCATAATTTCCACCATATTTTCCTGAAGAGGGTTCAGAAGAGTAGCGCGGTTCTTTTGGGGTGGCCGGTGGTGGCTGGGTGTTTGGATACTGACTATTTCTGTACTGAGTGTTTTGGTACTGAGTGTTTTGGTACTGAGTATTGGGTTGCTGAGTGTTTTGGTACTGAGCGTTTTGTTGCTGGGTATTTTGGTACTGAGTATTGGGTTGCTGGGTGTTTCTGTACTGAGTATTGGGTTGCTGGGTATTTTGTTGCTGGGTATTTTGTTGCTGGGTATTTTGTTGCTGGGTAGTTTGTTGCTGGGTATTTCTGTACTGAGCGTTTTGTTGCTGGGTAGTTTGTTGCTGGGTATTTCTGTACTGAGCGTTTTGTTGCTGGGTAGTTTGTTGCTGAGTGTTTCTGTACTGAGTATTTTGTTGCTGAGTGTTTTGTTGCTGAGTGTTTCTATACTGAGCGTTTTGTTGCTGAGTGTTTTGGTGCTGGGTATGTTTGTGCTGGGTGTTTTGTTGCTGGGTGTGTTTGTGCTGAGTATGTTTGTGCTGAACATTCTGATTCTGACCTCTTGGTTGAATCGATCGCAATTGTTCGCGAGCTTGATTAATTTCCTTAATCTTCTCTTCAGCTTTCTGTAGTAGTCTGGGATTGTCTTTGGGGATGCGATCGGGGTGCCAAATGAACGCTAAATCCTTGTAGGCTTGGCTAATTTCTTCTCTGGAAGCTCCCGGCAACAGTCCCAGCACTTTATAGTATTGGTCGAGGTCGTTCATTGTACCACCTTTCGCTTTAAGAAATTAGAAATTAAAAATTAAGATCGGAGCAAAAGCCGTTCTCAAAGCTTGCGTGTCCGATCGTACATTAGAGGAACAATAACTCAGCTAAGCCGCTGCTGGCAAAAAGTCTCGAATTCGCTGCAAGTATGTTGCGGCATCCTCCAGCATCGGAAAGTGAGCCGTATTCGGAATTATAACAAATTCTACTTTTTTGCTGAGGGAGGCTGCTTGCTCTCCCATGACGGCGGGGATAATTTGGTCAAATTCTCCGGCAATAAGCAGTGTGGGAACACTCAGCCGCGCAAATTCTTGGGGCATTTCCTCGGCTGCTCTTTTACTGACTGCCGTCACCATTGTACCGATAGCAGCTTGCTCGTCTGCCATTAAAAAATCCTTGAGAAACGCCAGACTGACCTCTGTGGGCAGGGAACGGCGCAAAAACCGGGCCATAAATAGCCGATCGGCAAACGGGATGGATGCCAACCAAGAGGGTCTAAATTTTACCACATAGCCACCGAATTTGTGAAAAGTTGTAAAGGCTTTTTCATCGTATTCAAAAATCCCGCTGCAAGTGAGAATTGCTTTTTCTACTTTTTCGGGGTAAAGGTTGAGAAATAAAGTAGCAATTGATGCACCTGTGGAGTGAGCATTGAGAAAGACGCGACTTAAATTCAGAGATTCTAATAATTCAGCTAAATCGCGGGCGTAGGTTTCGAGTTCGTAGCTGGACTCAGGAGGCTCTTTTGGCAAGGGCGATCGACCAAAACCTCTCATATCGTAGAGCAAACAATCAAAATCATCAGCAATAGCCCGTGCCGTGCTTTCCCAGTAGCGCGCTGAACCCGCCCAACCGTGCAGAAATACCATCACGGGTTTGCCGCTGGGTTGGGTACTGTTATCTGCAGTTATCCACTCGTAATAATGTTCTACACCGCGAATTGAAATGAAAGACATGATATTGATTTAGGATTCTTAGATTTTAGATTTTAGATTTTAACTCATAATTGTTCAGTAAATACCAAAATTCCCGACTTCTTTAAAAAGTCAGGAATCTCCAGACTACATCCCTCAAAAAAATCTGCGTTAATCTGCGTCAATTTGCCCACATCTGCGGTCAAAAAATACCAACATAAAAACTAATCATAAATCTTAAGCAGCAGAAGCAGCCAACCAAAATAAACCATCAACCAAAAGCGTGCTTAACACCGCGCCGCTAAACGCGCGCCAGTGGAGTTCTCGATCGCGCAAACTCAGCAAACCGACTGTTAGCAACACAGCGATTAAAACTAAAGCACAGCCTATGCCCCAAGGAGTTTCGATTTGACCGATCGCACTTTGAAAAATCGGCATTGCTAATTCCGGTTCCGCGTGCATCACTTGCCGCCAGTAGGGCATCAACCCAGTTAAATAAAAATATAAATCAGTAATGGCAGTGCCCAAGAGCGAACCTAAATAAAAATAGCCGCCCACTTTCCCCCAAGATTTGCCCAAGCACCAAATAGCAAAAGGCAAGCCAATTGCTTCTATAGGTAGATGTAAAATAGGTTCCCATCTAAACCAGCCCCAATAGATAGAACCTGCCAGCCAACATCCGGCAAATCCTAATAATAAATCTCCCCAAAGTTGGGTTTTGGGGCGAAAAATTAGAATTAAACTAAGAACGAACCAGGGGATAGTTGACAGCAAACTGATGGTGGGATATAAGCGCACTAACGGTGCTTGCACGAAGACTGGAATTGAAACTAAAAATGCAGAGGCGCTAAATATTAACCACTGTTTGATGGTGTTAGTTGTGCCTGAAGTGACAGAATTGTCGAGGCGGGCAATGGTGGCAATAGGTGCGATCGCTGAGGATACTAAATTAAGATTAAACAACTGATTGGACTCCGTATTGTTTCAATAGGTGGACTAAAAATTTTGCTGCGGTTGTGGGTGCGACAGTCTCAATGCCGGCGGCGGTTTGGCTGACGTGCCAGCCTTTTGCCGTTTCGGGAGCTCGCCATAAATCCAAATGTTCGATCGCCGGATCTGCATAAAAGCTTTCTCCACCGCCGCCGAGAATTGCTGAACTCCAGTGCGTAAAGCGATCGTGGCTGATTCGGTGGATGGGAAAATTGCCCCCCAGGGGTACTCCCCAACCGTCTAAGGCAAAAAAAGCCCCGACTTTGCCGCCGAGTTGCTGCCACATCCAAGCCGCCCCGATCGCCCCGGCTACTCCTGCCGAAAAGCTGACAAATACTAGACTTTCTCCTGCTAACTTTTCGCTGCACAAAAAGTGCAATATGTCAAGAGCCGAAAAAGGCGGATATTTATGAGCGGGAAAAATCTTGACACGATCAACTATTTGCTGGTTTTCGCGATCGGCTGCCACTCCCCAAAGCCCCGAAAGTCCCGCCAGGAAACAGTCGGTTAGCTTTGGTTCGTGGACTCCGGGGCAAATTACCAGTCTCATAGTTCGTCAAGAAAGTTAATATAGTTCGCAACATAACTTTATCATATGCCTACTATATCATATACTACCCCAGGGGATAGGGTGTTAAAGTTATAATAGAGTCAAGTTTGAAGAGTATCCCCCCAAGTTAAATGCTGGGAACGCTCCAAACCGCATTAATCTGAGGCAAGGTGAGGGAGTCTTAAGAAAACATGAAACTTATCCCCCCCCGCCCCATCTCCTGTCAAGCTTAGCAAAGGCTGATTCTAGTTTTAAGCAGTTCTGTATTTAGATTTAACTTTTCCGGCGGCGTCGAAGCCGACCCCACAAAAGCTTAAAGAAATAGGATTGTGAAAATTAGAGGCCTGCCAGCTTAGCTGCCCTACGAATTTCGGGTCAGGATCAAAAAACCGACTTAGGACTGATGCTCATCAATCCGGTTTCTAGGATAAATAAGAGGTTTGACCGGGAAGTATGGGCGCAGAAACCGGGAATCAGCCCCGCGCACGTCAGTCGTGCGATCGCAAACAATGAAAAATCTCCCATTCACCCTTCATCCTGCCTGGATCTCTTAGAATAAATAAAATTGAGGAATACAAAGTGGTTGCTTCTCCAGAAAAAATCGATTTCAAAACATCTGCAGCACCCGCAAGTAACGATCGCGTTGCTGTATTGCTGATGGGTTACGGCGAAGTCGAAAGCTACGACGATTTTGCCAACTACAACGAACAAGCTTTAAATTTGCTTACGGCAAAGTTTGCGCCAGTACCGCTTTGGATTTATCCGCCGCTGGCTAAGATTTTAGCAATCTTTGACTTGCACGAGTGGAGTCACCAACACGGTCAATTCGTTTCGCCGCACAATGCAATTTTTGAACAACAGCGCGCCGGGATTGAAAAGAATTTACAGGAGAAATGGGGCGATAAAGTAAAAGTGTTCAAAGCTTTTAACTTTTGCGCGCCGTTTTTGCCGGAACAAGTAATCCCTCAAATTAAAGCAGAAGGATTTGACAAAATTCTGATTTATCCGCTGTTGGTTGTTGATTCTGTTTTCACCAGCGGCATTGCTGTGGAACAGGTGAATAAAGCTTTAGCACAAACCTTTGATGGTAAGGAACATTGGGTAAAAGGACAGCGCTACATTCCTTCTTTTTACGATGAACCTGCTTACATCCAGCTAATGGCGGATTTGGTTGAAGAGGAAATTAAGAACGATTTAGCTGTAGCGCATTTGCCTTCTCAGATTGGGATTGTGCTGATGAATCACGGTTGTCCGCACAAGGCGAAGGGCTTTACTTCGGGAATTGTGGAAAGTCAAGCTTTGTACGATCGCGTGCGGGAACGTTTGATGTATCGCTATCCTTTGATTTCGGTGGGTTGGCTGAATCATGACACGCCGCTGATTGAATGGACGCAGCCGGATGCGACGTTGGCTGCGAAGAATTTGATCGATCTGGGTGCAACTGCGATCGTGTTTATGCCGATCGGATTTGCGACAGAAAATCACGAAACATTGTTAGATGTTGACCACGTGATTGAGTCTTTGCAGAAACAGCGTCAAGGAGTTACTTACCGTAAATTGCCTTGCGTGAATGACCATCCAGAGTTTCTGAAAATGGCGGCAGAGTGGGCAAATCCACAGATTGAAGCGTTGTTGAGTGAAACTGCGGTTGCTGTTAATCCGAGTTTGGCTTCGGCCCAGCGCGAACACAGCCATTCTCACGGGGAACACGGCCATTCTCATGGCGAACACGGTCATTCTCACGGACACGGCCATTCTCATGGCGAACACGGGCATTCTCATGGCGGGCACGGGCATTCTCACGGCGGGCACGGGCACAGTCATTAATTAGGATCTGAGAAACCGGGTTTTTGCGACAATACTGCGTTGAAGACGACAGATTAAGTAAAAAACCCGGTTTCTGTGTCGGAGTGCGTAAATCGAGATTAATTTAGGTGAAAAGTCGATCGCCCTTTGCTTGTTGTAGAGAAAGGGCGATTTCCTTTTTTATCAAATTTTCTGTGCTTGTCAAACATCCGCTTAGTCGCTACACTGTAGATACTCTGTATATACGTTTTCTTAGAAAGGGTAAATTCCTCAGAGTGATATCACTAACTGGAGGTTCAGGCTATGGTTGGGACGATCGCAAAATGGGGAAACAGTCTTGCTATTCGGATTCCACAGAATTTAGCTAAAGAGATTAACTTGGCTGAGGGTTCCGAAGTGAAGCTTGTCTTGATAGATGGCAAGCTGACGATCGAGCCTATCGTTCGTCGGCGGTATTCGCTTGAGGAGCTGATCGAGGCAATGACGCCAGACAATGTTCATACTGAGATTGATACTGGAGTTGCTATCGGGAACGAAGTTTGGTGACACAATCAAATCCCTACATTCCGAGTCGAGGCGATATCGTTTATTTAGACTTTGACCCAACTAAGGGACACGAGCAAAAAGGACTTAGACCTGCTTTTGTGCTGTCGCCTCGCTCCTACAACGAGAAAAGCTCCTTAGCTCTATTTATGCCGATTACAAAACAACAAAAAGGGTATCCTTTTGAAGTTATCCTACCCACTGGATTAAAAGTTCAGGGAGTAATTCTTGCAGATCAAATTAAGTGTTTAGACTGGAAAGCTCGCGGTATTCGATTGGTTGAGTCGGTATCTCAAGATGTAATTGAAGAGGTACAAGCTAAAATAGAGCCATTGTTATTGTAAAAGCATGAAGTTCACGGGGCTGCATAAATCAGACGATCGCACTTTTCCTGAAATTACCTATGTGCGCGGCGCTAGTGGCCAACTCGTTCCTGTTTTGCGCGGCACTCGCTTGCGGGTGCAAACAATAGTCATCGCAGCCCAGAAATGGGGTTTTTCGCCAAACCAAATTGCCGCTGAGTATGACTTAAGTGAAGCTCAAGTGAACGATGTTCTCGCTTTTTATGCCGCCCACTCTCAGGAAATAGATGCCTCTATTGACGCTGAGAAAATTATCGAAGCTGCCAATGTCTAAACCGCTATTGCATCTGGATATCGATTATGACCATCAAAGAACAACTTCTCCAAACCATTGAAACACTGCCTGATGACTTGCTAGCACAAACGCTGCAATTCGTCCAAACCCTTCAAAATCCCATTCACAAAACTCCAGGAATTTGTGGCGGTGCAGCGCGAATTCGCGATACCCGCATTCCCGTCTGGACGATTATCGCCTACCAACAACAGGGCGCAACTGAAGCCGAACTTCTCTATAATTATCCAGGACTCACCCTTCAAGATTTGCAAGCGGTTGGGAACTATTACGAACATAACCGAGAAGAAATCGAGCTGTGGCTTGCTGAAAATGAATAACTGCCAATGCTAAAGTTTTACTCAAATGAAAACTTCCCGATCGAAATGGTTAATTTACTGCGATCGCGTGGCTATGATGTTTTGACATCCTATGAAGCCGGACAAGCCAATCAAAAAATTCCCGATGATGAAGTCTTGATGTACGCGACAAATGCAGGGCGCATAGTCATTACAGAAAATCGTCAAGATTTTATGAATCTCCACTTTACAACCTCAAATCATGCAGGAATTGTAATTTGTAAAGCCGATCGAGACTATGCAGGCAAAGTGCAGGTACTCCACGACTTTTTCACTCAAGATAAACAGCCAATGGACAATCGTCTGCTTCGGGTGATGAAACAGAATCTTAAAGGTAGCCCACAGACATTTATACTTCAGGAATACCCAAAATCTTCTTAATAATAATTGTTCCAGCCACACCATAACCAATATACGGACTTAGGGCCGATCGCCCCAACCAATTTGTATCGTGCGCCGCCGTGAGATTTTCCAGCTAGTTGAAATAGCTAACGGTGGCGCCGCACCCTACGCTATGGCGATCGCCCCAACCAACTTATCAATCTCCGCCTCAGTGGTAAAATAATGAACACAAGCCCGCACACAATCAGGATTAAGAATAGTCCTTACCATAATTCCCTGTTTTTCCAACAAATCGACCAGCTTCTTGTGCGGCATCCCATTAGTTAATCGAAACGAAACCAAACCCGCTTCCGGCGCCGATTTCCGCAAACATTCCACATCGGGAAGTTCCGACAAACGCTCCCAGAGATACTTACTCAAACGGCAGATTTCCGCATACCTTTCCTCGATCGTACCCCATTCATATTGCAGGGCGATCGCACTCCGCAAACCCGCATACAAAGGATAAGCCGAAGTCGCAATTTCGTAGCGCTGTGCTCCAGACTTCCACCCAAGGACTTTAGCATTAGCATCCGTCAAAATTCCCCGCCAACCGATAAACACCGGATGCAAATCTGCCAAAGCTTCAGCACTCACATAAAGTCCCCCCAAACCTTCTGGGCCACACCACCATTTGTGACCAGTAAAAGCATAAAAGTCAACCCCAGATTCAATCAAATTTAAAGGCAAAACCCCCACTGATTGAGCCGCATCAACTAACACTTTGACTCCGGTTTGATGACATACTTTCACAATCTCAGCCAGAGGCAAAACTTGGCCAGTATTCCACAAAATGTGACTGATAACCAACAAGCGAGTATTTGGCCGCAAACTATCAGCAATCACCGCCACCGGATCACCTTCATTCAAAGTAGCCGCCAACGGACAAAACGAAACCTCAATGTTGAAACGGCGCTGAAGTTCCATTACACTAGCTACAATGCCGGGGTGTTCGCAATCAGAAAGCAGCAAATGGTCGCCTGCTTTCCAGTCAATGCCCCACAGCGCAATATTGCAGCCGACGGTGACATCTTCAGTCAGGGCGATGGTTTCAGGAGGTACGGTCAACTCAGATGCGATCGCACGTCGCGTCAGCATCGCCTCCTGAACCACCCAAGCCCCCACCTCCCCCGAAAACGGCCCCCCAAGCTGCACCCGTTTGTAAGCATCATAAATCGCCTCTAAAGCAGTCTCAGGCAGCGGCCCTTGTCCGCCGTAGTTAAAATAAGCTTTATTGGCCAAAGCTGGGAATTGTTGCCGGTGATTGTCCTTTGTCATTTTTTTTGGGGAATTATTGATAGCGTTAATATTGAATAACTAATGCTGTGAATTTTATACCTTTTGCCTGATACTCTATGCCTTGCGAATACTAAATGTTAATAACTGACAAACTGCTACTTTCCTATCAGCGATGCCATCTCCGAGCATTTTTAGACACCTGCGGAGACTGGAAACAACTAGATCCCCCCAGCGACTTTTTGCTGAAACTGATGCGCGACAGCGCGGCATACCAGCAGCAAGCTTTGGAACACGAGACTTACCAACAACCATATTATCCTAGAGGGGATTGGGAAGCCGGCGCGGCCGCTACATTGAGTTTAATGCAGCAAGGGGTCGATCGCATTTACCGAGGAGTTCTGATGCAGGGCGAATTCGGCCAAACCAACGGCGCGACAACTTCTCTGGTAGGAATTGACAGTCCATATTTCCCAGAATTTGGAGAAATCCCCGAAACTCCTGTTCATCTTTCATCCTCCAGTCTTCCCTCTTCAAACATTACCCTGATCGGCCGCCCTCATTTATTAATCAAACAGCCGGGACAATCAAAATTTGGCAATTGGAGTTATATTACTGCCGATATTTGGCTTAGCAAGCGACCAAAACAAGAGTATCAAATTATCGCAGCTTTTCACGCCCAAGTTTTAGCTTCCGTACAGGAAACAATGCCCGATACTGCGTGGCTGATGCTGCGAAAAAAAGGGCTGTGGGCGGTGAATCTCGACCAGCGAACTCCTCAGATGTTCGAGATTTTAGACAACTGCATTCAGATAATAGAAAATCGGGATAAACCAGAGGTGTTCATTTCCCGGCAAAAGTGCAATCTTTGTGGTTGGTATACTCTCTGTCACGCCGAAGCCGAATCTATTAAACATCTTTCGTTATTACCGGGAGTTACTGCCAGCCGCTATGCTAGACTAAAAACTCTCAAAATTACTGATGTAGAAGCTCTCGCTAATGCTAGTTCCGAACTGCTAGCTGAGTATCCAGAATTCCCCGACAGAGTTGCCTTTGATGTAGTGCAGCAAGCTAAATCGCACTTGCTAAATCAACCGCTGTTGCGGGAGGAAGGAAGTTCGGCAACGGATTTTGTAACGGATGTGACGGATAGAAGTTCGGCAACGGATTTCGTAACGGATGTAACGGATGTAACGGATAGAAGTTCGGCAGCGAACACTGTAGGGGATTTAACAAATTTAACCGATGTAGGTGTGAGTAAAGAAAGAATAAGAGAAGAGACAGAAGTTAATCAATTTATAATCATACCAGAAGTTGCCGAGAAGAGTTTAGCAACAGTTAATCTTGTTCTGGGAAACACTACAGAAAATAAACCTGCCACATCTTCTATACCTGCGCCAATCCTCCGCAAGAAACCAATTCCGTATTCCCAATCTGTTTTTTTGCCGATCGCCCCAATCGAACTCTACTTTGACATTGAAGCGGAACCCGAGTTAAATTTAGATTACCTCCACGGAGTCTTAGTTGTTGACCGATGCAACAATACGGAAAAATTCCACGGCTTTTTAGCAGAATCAGCAGCAGAGGAAGGTGCAATCTGGGAGCAATTTTTAGAATTAATGTGGACTTATCCCATTGCTCCGATTTTCCACTTTTGCGACTACGAAGTCAAGACTTTTAAGCGGCTGGCTAAACTTTACAATACTCCAGCTTATTTGTGGAAACCCGTGCTGAAACGGTTTGTAGATATTCACAAACAAGTGACGCAAAAAGCGATTATGCCGGTGGAAAGTTACGCACTCAAACCAATTGCCCGCTGGCTGGGTTTTGATTGGCGAGATGCTAAGGCTAATGGTGCTCAGTGCGTCTGCTGGTACGACGATTGGCTCAAAACTGGCGATCGATCGCTCTTGGAGGCGATCGTCCGCTACAATGAGGACGACTGTCGTGCTACTTATGTGGTTAAAGATTGGTTGACCAATTTTTTGCTGAATCATGAGCCGTGATTTTTAGATTTAACGAACCGCGAAGACGCGAAGGGCGCGAAGGAAGAAAGGGAAGAGGAAGATAGGTAATAATGTATTTATTGGTAAAATGCGAAAGCTAGGAAAAGCAACTATATTTATTGTCTGTTTTTTGATGGTAGCAACTGTTGCTATTTGGGTAAACCAATCAGCGCAATCTTTCGCCGTTACGAAAATAGATTTTATCGGCAGAGCAATATTTCCTACAGGTTCTCCGTTTCAGGGGACGGAAATTGGCGGACTATCGAGCATTACTTATGATGCCGAAAAACAAGTTTATTATGCCATTTCTGATGACCGAAGCAGCAAGGCTCCGGCCCGCTTCTATACTCTAAAAATCAACTTGCAATCTGGTAAACTGGAAAAAGAGCAAATTACTTTTACGGGAGTCACTACTTTATTAGATGAAAACGGCAAAGGTTTTCCTGAATTAAGTTTAGATCCCGAAGGGATAGTTTTTACTGGCAATAGCGTGTTTGTTTCTTCTGAGGGAGATGTCGATCGCCAAATAAATCCTTTTATCAAAGAGTTCTCCCTCGATGGTAAACTCCTGAAAACGCTGCCAATTCCTGACCTATTTTTGCCCGACGACAAAGGTAGTAAAGGCATCCGCAACAATCTATCATTTGAAAGTTTAACTTTAACGCCCGATCGCAAATACCTATTTACAGCTACCGAAAACGCCTTGGTTCAAGATGGCGCCGTAGCTTCCCTGGAAACCGGGAGCCCGTGCCGGATTTTGCGCTACGATGCGGTGAGTGGCAATCCAGAAGCATCGTTTCTCTACATCACCGAACCGCTACCCGCTGGTGCGAATCCTGTGGGAAAATTAACTAGCAACGGTTTAGTGGATTTGTTGGCGATCGACGATAACCGCCTGCTGAGTTTAGAGCGTGCTTTCTCCCTGGAAACCGGCACCACTATCAGAATTTTTGAGATTTCTCTGGAAAAGGGCGATCGTATTGAAGCACTCGAAAGCCTCAAAAGCCGTCTGGGCGAGGTTTCTCCCGCTCAAAAACGGCTGCTGCTGGATTTGGAAACCCTGAAAATTCCCCTAGACAACATTGAGGGGTTGACATTTGGCCCGGTGTTAGGCGATGGTAGCAGAGGTCTGATTTTGGTGAGTGACAACAACTTCAGTCCCCTGCAAGAGACTCAGATTTTGGGCTTCCAAATAAAAGTTCAAAAAACCTCTTGACAAAAGGTGAAGTTATAGGCATAATAGAAATTGTGCCTGAAAAAAAGGCAAAACGAGGGACAGTAGTTCAATTGGTTAGAGCACCGCCCTGTCACGGCGGAAGTTGCGGGTTCGAGCCCCGTCTGTCCCGTTCTCTCGTAAATAGAAATTCTAAAGCAGTTCAGCTTTGTAAAAAAGGTGAACTGTTTTAATTTATACTCAAGGATAACTCCTTGTACGATCGGCAAGCGCAGTACAAGGCTGGGTTCTAACCAACCTCAGAAGGTATATCGTGTCAGTACGCACAGAACTGCTACTCAATCTCAGACAGGAAGTTCTCGGCCCGAGAGAGTCTTGTTTCGAGGTGTTGTCCAGTACCCAAGATCCCCGTAATGAGTTCATCACCGGTGTCCTGATCCCGCGAGAGGCTAGCGAGCAGGATGCTAAGGAAATTGAAGGAGAAGCTGAAACTTTAGGGACTGGGATAGATGAATGTGGCGATGACGATTCCGATGAAGAAGCCCCAATTGCAGCAGCAGCCCCGATTTTAGATCCCAAATCTTTACCCCGTTCTATGGGGATTTCTTTTATTGTCCGCGCTACAGATAAAGGCAAACCACAGATAGCTTTTTGTGCAACTTGGGCGCGGTATCAAGATCAAAAAGATCCGCAGGGAAAACAAGTTTTCCGGCGAGTTCCCCATTGCTACCTAACTCCCGAAATAATACCTGTTTCCGAATTTTTACAAATCCCAGAAATAGATGCGGTTAGAATTACTCTTCGCAGCGCGCGCCGGGGTGACAATACTTACAAAGTATCGATTTACCTAGTTAATGAAACTTCTCTGATTGACCCGATGGAAGAGTCGGGAAAAAGGCGGTTTCAGACAAGCGACATGATTTTTCACCCTCAAATTCGAGTCGTTTGTGCAGAAAATACTGAGCTTTTGCCTTTTGATAGTTTTGAGCCGGCGGCGGAGGTTCCTGCGGCGGGAAGTTTAGAAGAAGAAGATGAGTCATTAGCACTCATATATCGAGAGTATCAAGCTTATGCGCGGGGTCATTTGTGCGCGGCTGTCTGGGCAGAAATAGACCCAGAACGTCCTTGTCAGGTAGAAAATCCCTTGCTGTGGATTGACGGAGAAGTTGTCGAATCTAAATACGGAAAAGAGCAGTGGCAAAAGTTTGTCAAACCTGAATGCAGAACGGAATATGTTCCTTGCTACCCAATTCAATCTCCTGAAATAGATTGGAATTTAGAAACTGGACAACCTCCTGAACTCAGGACAACTGCATTAGCCCAAATCTGGAATCAGATAGCAATTCGGGAGGCCCTGCAACCTCTTGTCGGTGGATATGCAGCTTGGATAAGTCAACAAGCCACAGAAGTCGATCGCTTGGAGAGTAGATATCACAGGGCCGCTAACCGACACTTAGCAAGCTGCCATCAAGCAAGGGCAAGAATTCAAGAAGCGATCGATTTGATTGCTGAGGACGAGGAAGTTAGGCTGGCTTTCTGCTTGGCCAATCAAGCGATTGATTTGCAGGCATCTTGGAAGGGTCAGAGAGATGAATTTAGATGGCGACCTTTTCAGCTTGCTTTTGTGTTAGTGAATATTCCGGCGATCGCCAATCCACTCCATCGCGATCGCACAACTTGCGACTTATTAGCATTTGCTACTGGCGGCGGCAAGACTGAGGCTTATTTGGGTTTAGCTGCTTTCACGATGGGATTGAGGAGATTAAGGTCTCAGAAAGATACCGAGGGCGATCGCACCGGACACGGTATTAGCGTAATTTCTCGATACACCCTCAGACTGTTAACAATTCAACAGTTTCGTCGTGCTTTAGGCTTAATTGTCGCCTGTGAAGTGTTGCGAGTTGAAAATTTAGGAACAAGTGCGCCTGTCGGTTGGAGACCTAACAAATGCACTTGGAAAGACAGCAACATTTGGGGAACTACGCGCTTTTCTGCCGGATTGTGGGTTGGGGGAAGTGTTACGCCCAACAGTCTCAAAGGATTGCCACATCTCAAGATTACTGGTGCTATTGATGCCCTCAAAGGTCAAAAAGCAGAGGGAGAACCCGCTCAGATTCTTAACTGTCCTTGTTGCGGCTCAATTCTAGCTGTTCCGAAAGATGGTTTGGGTGCAAAACGAGACGGACATACTATTCATTTGGTCATCAAAGGCGAGGTCAACCCCAGCTTACTTGCTAGCCACGTTAGACCTTTAGACGAAATGGCAGAAGCTCCTGTTTTTTCTATATCTAACAACAGCAACGCTGAAGGTTACATCACTCTCTCTATAAATTTCAACTTAAAAGAAGGTGTCAGACTTTTCTCTGGACAATTAGATGATTGGTGGAGAACTCAGGTAAAGCCTCACTCGATCGATGCAGAATTAGTTGCTTTCAGAATCAGCCGCTCGGGATATTTCAAGAAAGCTTATACAGGCAGCCGCGGTGCCGCAAATATCGAAGATTTTGAAATTTACTGTCCCAGTCCCAACTGCTACCTCAACACGGCAAAACAATGGAATGAAAAAGTACCCATTCAATTTAACGAAAAATGTATGCCTCTACTCAACACCTCAAATAGCTTTGTTTGGGAAAAGCCTAGAGATGCTTTTAAACAAAGTTCGCACTCTTCCAGAATACCAATTTCAGCATTTACAGTTGACGACCAAATTTATTCGCGCATACCTTCTTTACTGGTTGCTACAGTAGATAAATTTGCCCGTTTAGCATTTGAACCCAAAGCAGGGTCTCTTTTTGGCAACATCAATCGCTATTGTAGCAGAGAAGGTTACTACCGTGCGAATGCAGGAGTTGAGTCAACCTCTCCTCAAAAGCAAAAAAAAGATGTGCATCCGCTGTTACCGCCGGACTTGATTTTACAAGACGAGCTGCATTTAATTGAAGGCCCGTTAGGCAGCATGGTAGGGCTTTATGAAACTGCAGTTGATACTTTGTGCGAACAAATGTATCGCGGTCAAATTGTCAAACCTAAATATATTGCCTCTACTGCAACGGTACGACAGTCTCAATCGCAAATACAATGCCTATTTGACCGCAATGTGTTTCAATTTCCACCGATGAGTCTGTCAGCAGCAGATAGCTTTTTTGCCAGAACGCCAGCGAATGTTCACCCCATAGATACTGATGAAAATGATCGACATCCTAGCGGTCGTCTTTATGTTGCTGTTTGTGCTCCCGGCAAAGGCGCTCAAACTCCCATTGTTCGGCTTTACTCGTCAATGCTCCAAAGTATTTGGGAACTGAAAGAAGCAGAATATAATGATACAGATTGCGATCCTTTTTGGACGCTGGTGGGTTATTTCAATGCGATTAGAGAGTTAGCTGGAGCCTTGACTCTTTACCGCCAAGATATTCCTGAACGGCTGAAGTATGTAGCAGAGGTTAGAGGAGTTAGTCCACGAGATTTAGGTGAAGAAATAGAGCTTTCTAGCCGCAAGGATTCGACGGAACTGCCGGGTTTATTGACCAGCCTCGCCCAATCATTGCCTGAAGCCAAAGATATTGTTTTGAGTACGTCAATGTTTGGTACAGGTGTTGATATCGATCGCCTGGGTTTAATGATTGTCAACGGTCAACCCAAAACCACTTCATCCTACATTCAAGCTACAGGCCGCGTCGGTCGTTCTCAAGGAGGTTTAGTCATTACTTTTTTTAGAGCTAGCCGTCCGAGAGACTTAGACCATTACGAGTTTTTTACTGGGTATCACAGGGCTATTTATCGCTATGTTGAACCGATTACAGTCACACCATTCGCTGCTAGGGCTAGAGAGCGAGGCATGGGGCCGGTAGCCGTCGCATTGCTGCGCCAAGCGCGACAAATTCAGAGCGTACCTGTTTTAGCGGAATGGGCGGCAAGAAGCAATGCTTGTGTTATGCAAAATAATCGCAACTTAGCGGAGGAATTAGAGGCGATCAATCAGTTAATTAACAGGCGATCGCAAATTCAACTGCCAATTCGCCGCCCGCCACAAGATCAGGTCGATCGCGAAGTGCGAGGAGGCTTCGATCGCTGGCAAACAGTCGCAGAAAATCAGAACAATCTGGTTTATGAAGAATATGCGATCGATAAAGATCCCACCAAGCCCGTTGTCTTAGGAGATGACCAACATCAAGAACGAAATTTTGCGGTCGTCTATCGGAATGCTCCCCAGTCATTGCGCGACGTAGAAGGAATGACACGCTTTGGCAGCATTCCCTCCGGATATCGCAAAAACTCAGAAAATCCACGAGGTTAATTATGGCATCAAAAGGTCAATCTCTGCGGCCTTCACAGTACATTACAACTTTTGGGCCCGGCAGCATTCTGGAAACGCCAGACGGCCCGGTTGCGATCGCCTCTCCCAGCCATTCTCGGCTATTTGATAATAGTCATCCCGATATTTATGAAATTCGAGACTTGCGGCTTTCACAAACTCTGCTGAATAACAAAAAAATCTTTCGGCTACCATCTAACGCTGAATTAGGATTCAAAGAAAATTTAGTGGTATATAACGCTTATAATTTTCCGAGGTGGTCGCTGTGTCCAAATCACGGCATTCTTTACAGATACGAAAGTCAGTCTTTAATTGATTGTCCTCACTGTCCAAAGAAACGTACATGGGTAGACGCATGGGCGAAGTCTCGCGAAGAAGCCGTTCGCTTTGTTTTAGCTTGCTCTCACGGACACGTTGATGAAGTTCCTTGGGGTTCGCTCATGAAACACACGCCTAAATGTTCTGGTTCAAGTTTCTACAAGTGGCAAGGCGGTGGAGGTGCCATCAAAAACATTCAGATTACTTGTCCCAATTGTGATGATAAACAAAACTTTGGAACCGCTTACTCTAGAAAGTTTCAATGTAAGGGTAAATTTATAGAACGAGCCCCAGAAGAATGTGTAACGTGTGCAAAGCCCGCTAAAATAATTCAACGCGGTGCTGCTAATTTGCGAGTTTCTGAAATCAGGTCTGCACTGACAATTCCTCCATTAGATACAGCTTTGCACCGCCTCCTTCAAAGTCGTGCTGTCTTAGATGTTCTTATTCTCATAGCTGTAGACTCTAAAAATCAGCTAGTAGAGAATTTGAACAAATTAGTTAAAGTAAATCGCCTCGATCCAACAATTGCTGAAACTATTAACGAGTATGACGAGGCGGAAATTATGGGAGCGATCGCTGACATTTTAGGCGAAATAAACAATCCCAAGGAAATAACAGAAGCAACACTGAGAAGAGATGAATTTATCAGTTTGCAAAATGCAGCTTGTTACGGTGCTCCTCCTCAGCGCTCGGATAAAGCAGGAGGGCCCAATCAATTTGAAGTGTACATCGAAAATGTGAGGAAATTCAACTTAGATTCAGGTCGAACTTTGAGGATAACACCGCTGAGCCGATTGCGAGTAGTAATGGTACAAATTGGCTACACGCGACCAATTGATGCAGACAATGAAGAAAATCAGCCAAAAATTGTTCCGGTTGAATACGTGCCTCCAAACGAGCGTATTGCTTGGCATCCGGGAGTTGAATTGTTTGGCGAAGGGATTTTTATCGATTTTGTATCCGATCGCAAACCTCAAGGAATTTCCGAGCATTTCCCTTTACAAGGAGAAGCCTGCAATCGCTGGCTAGCCGCCTATAATGCACCCGAAGGCTACCGAAAAATCAAGGCTATGCCAGGAACTAAAGAAGAGTATTTGCACCCGGTTTTTGTGTGGTGGCATACACTGTCTCACCGTTTAATCACAGCTCTTTCAGTTGATTCTGGCTACTCTAGTGCCGCGATCCGAGAACGAGTCTATACCTCTACAATTAACAATAAAACAACAGGAGGCGTGCTGCTGTACACTGCTCAATCGGGCGGCGACGGGACATTGGGAGGATTAATCGGTTTAGTTCCCCATTTCGATCGCATTCTTAAATCTGCTCTTCGCAATATAGACGCTTGCTCCAATGACCCGATTTGTATTGAAGAACAATTTGGCCCAGACAAGGTAAACGGTGCTGCTTGCTATGCGTGTCAGTTGATTTCTGAAACTTCCTGCGAACACAGAAATACTTTACTAGACAGGCGATTGTTACTGGAGAATTTACCGTAAAATATCTCGCCTACTTGCATAGTAAGCTTGTACTTGCTCGACAATTGGTTTGGCGATCGCCTCAGCTAAAAGAGGCGGCACAGAATTACCAACTAACTCAAACATTCTAGTCATAGGTGCGTCAAATACAAAATGATCGGGGAAACTTTGCAGTCTTGCAGCCTCTCTCACAGAAATACTTCTAGTCTGAGTTGGATGAATATAGGCTAAACAGTCTTTCTGCATATGTGCTGTTAGCGTCCATGAAGGTTTATGCGATTCCAATCGTCTGTACTTATCCTCAAAAATCTTATCGCTATAGCGTTTAAGCTCGTCAGGTATGTTTTTATATTTTCCTCCTTGAGGCATGATGCTAAATATATACAAATCTTTGTCATTGTGAGCGCGACAAAGATGATTCATTACTGTTGTGTCAGATTGGCTTCTCATCAACTTTTGATATTCGGATTGTGGCCCGCACTTGTAATCTGTGGCAGAGTCAACTTGCTTTGGTGCCGTGTTTTTTGTTTTCAAGGACAGACATTTAGGCTCTAATTGCGGTAAATCTTCAATAGCTTCTCCCACAGAAATAGGAGAAGCTGTATTCGGTTCGGGAAACTTAAAATCTAGATTTAAATCCTGGCGCCGTCCGACGATGAAGAGGCGTTTTCTGATTTGAGGTACGCCGTAATCTGAAGCTACCAAAATTTTTGAGCTAACATTGTAGCCTGGATAGTCCCCATCTTTTTTGTGCAGTCCTTTTTCCAAATCTTCTATCAAAATAGGGAAGATCCAGTGGCTGTGCAGATAATTAACATTTTCAATTACAAAAAAACTAGGTTTATAATATTCAATAAATCTAATAAAATCTTCGTATAAAAAGTTTCTAACATCGTTTTCTATATCCTTGCCTAAAGACCTCATTTTGCCTTTGCCAACTACTGAAAATACTTGGCACGGCGGGCCGCCAATTAAAATATCAACTTCTCCCGGCTGTAGACCAAGTTCACTTAAATCAGTAATGGATTCGATCGGTTTGGCATTCAGCTTAAGCTGGCAGTTAGGGAAGTTTCTATGATGGGTTCTGATGGCATGGGGATTTTTATCAATACCTCCTAGAATCTCGCAGCCGGCATTTTGAAAACCTAAACTCATCCCACCTGCACCGCAGAAGAGATCGAGTACAGTCGGAGCTTTGGTTGTCGGCTTACTTGGCTTAGGCATTCGATGGAGAAAGTGTTTTAGGTAAACTAACTACTACGCGGTACAGTTTACCCGAAAAGGCTGGCAAAAAAACTCCTGCTTGCAGTTACGATCGACTCCCAGCAGCCCTCAAAGGTGGGAGGAAATAAAGGGCCTGGCGATTTGATATGTCAAAACCAGGACGATGGGCACGAGAATAGGAATAGCAACTAGCAATCCCCATTTGCCAAACCTGAGTTTTTGACCGTCGGATTTGAACAGGAAAATCACAGCGGCAATTCCCATAAGTATCCAGAGACCACCGAAGCCCATGAAGACTGTATAGCCTGCATCTTGCATTTTTTTTGACCTTTAATAGTAGTCCATCTTTAAGGTTAGTTGCAGTCTGTTTCTGCTGACATCTTCTGATAGACCGATCGCACTTACTAAATATGACTCATTTCGAGTTTGGTAGGCAGCGGCCCTGATTTTCGCACTCGATCCGCACAGTTCGATCGCTCATAATAGTTGCTAAATCCGGCCTTCCCGTCAGCTTCAGTCGCCAGTCAGCCCAAATTCCGTACAGCCAATTGGCGATCGCCCCGATCGCTGGTAACTTAGTAAGTGCATAAATCCAGCCCATACCTAAAATCTCGTAGGTGCGGCGAAAAACCTCTACATTTTTAACCGTCGTACCGTCGGGTAACACCGCGTGAATCCGCCCCATCGCCGTTTCGTAGTCGATTCCGCCGTGAGCTTCCGGGTTGTAGCCATCATCCGCGATATCCACAAACGACACTAAACCTCGCCCCGCCTCCTGTTTTTTCAAGAAATTAACCTCCCGCACGCACAGAGGACATTCACCGTCGTACAGCAACTCAATCTGCCAAGCAGGCGCAACAGAGTCGGGTGAGGGCGCAACAGATTCGGAAAACTCAGTTTTAGCAGCAGACATAGGGAAATATATTTTAATGTCGTCGATCGCACACAAACATTTTACAAGGATAAATAGTTATCAGGTGCGCCTTGGGTACTCCTAAAGCAGTTATTTGTGGTGTGAAAAATAGTCCCAAAGGTGAATCCAGTCTTGACCACCCGCAAGCTATTATCATCAAGATGCCCTCTCCTGCTATACCGGAGACTTTCGCTCGATCGCCCGATAGTCGAATATCAAACAAATTGAGGCAAAGCACCTGCCAAGCACAACTGTTAATTCGGCAACAAAATATAATAAAATTTGAAGTCTTAAACATCAGCTATTCCCCCAACCAGCAAATCGCCCCCAATCTAAAAGCAAAAATCTACATGAATGTCAGAGTCCGTCTAGCGCCCAGTCCCACCGGAAACCTACACATCGGTACCGCCAGAACCGCCGTATTTAACTGGCTGTTTGCCCGCAACCAAGGCGGCAAATTCATCCTGCGGGTAGAAGACACAGACGTAGAACGTTCTAAAAGCGAATACACCGATAACATCCTCGAAGGCCTCACCTGGCTGGGTATGAACTGGGACGAAGGCCCGAGTTTTCAGTCACAGCGTCTGGAAATATACCGCCGAGCAGTCCAAACCCTTCTCGACAATGGACTCGCCTACCGCTGCTACACCACGTCGGAAGAACTCGACGAAATGCGGGAAGCACAAAAAGCCAACAAACAAGCCCCCCGCTACGACAATCGGCACCGCAACTTGACAAGCCAACAGCGCGCAGCTTTTGAAGGCGAAGGGCGACAAGCTGTGATTCGGTTTATCATCGACGACGATCGCACGATCGCTTGGAACGACATGGTGCGCGACACCGTAACCTGGAAAGGTAGCGACCTCGGCGGCGATATGGTAATTGCCCGTGCATCCAGCGGCGGCGTTATCGGCCAACCCCTCTACAACCTCGCCGTAGTTGTCGATGACATCGACATGGGCATCACCCACGTCATCCGCGGCGAAGATCACATCGGCAATACTCCGAAACAAATATTGCTCTACGAAGCTTTGGGCGCGACAATCCCAGAATTTGCCCACACGCCGCTGATTTTAAACTCCCAAGGACAAAAGCTTTCTAAGCGCGACGGCGTAACCTCCATTTCTGACTTCAAAGATATGGGCTACGTCCCCGAAGCTTTAGTTAATTACATGACTTTGCTCGGTTGGACTCCGCCGGATTCAACGCAGGAAATATTTACACTGTCGGAAGCAGCAGAATTATTTACATTCTATCGAGTCAACAAAGCTGGTGCAAAATTTGATTGGGATAAACTCAATTGGCTAAACAGTCAATACCTGCACAAAATGCCAGTGCCGCAATTGACAGATTTGCTGATACCTTATTGGTGGCAGAAAGGCGGTTATGAGTTTGACTTGGAGGCAGACCGCCCCTGGCTCGAACAAATAGCTGCTTTAATCGGCCCGAGTCTCGTTCGCTTAACCGATGCTGTGGATATGTGTAAGGTATTCTTCTCCACCACGGTGGAATACGAAGAAGAAGCACTCGCACAATTGCAGCAACCAGGGGCTGCACAGGCTTTACAAGCAGTTGTAGAAGCGATGGAAAGTCATTCCTCCCTGACATCAGCGGAAGCTCAGAAAATCACTAAAAAGCTCAGTAAAGAGAAAAATCTTAACAAAGGGCTAATTATGCGATCGCTCAGAGCAGCTCTGACAGGTGCAATGCACGGCCCCGACCTGATAGAATCTTGGGTAATCCTTCACCAGCGAGGAACGGCTAAAACCCGTTTGCTTGATGCCATTAGCAACTTGAATGGGCCTGCTGTTGGTGTCGCGGACGAAACTCCTACCCCAGAACAACCACACGCAGAAACAGCCGCCGAAAGTTCTGCTACAGAACAGTCAGCAGTAGAGGTTTCAAAAGTCGAAACACCGACTCTTGAAACAGTCGAAACCCCGGTTGTTGAACCATCAGCAGCAGAGGTTTCACAAGTGGAAAAACTTGCGATCGAAACAGTCGAAACGCCGACTGTCGAACAAGCAGCCGAAGTTACAGCAGTCGAAATACCGACTTCAGAAACAGGCGAAGTGTCGGCTCTTGAACCAACCGACGGGGAGGTTGCAGCAGTCGAAATACCGGCTCTTGAAACAGTCGCAGCAGCAGTTGAAATACCTGCCGCCAACCAGCAAAAAACTATTGCGAGTGGAGAAATGACTTCATCAAACGAACCAGAAACAACCGTTATCATTACCGAAATTCCTGCCGGAAGTGAAGCAGACAGTTCCAGCGATACCACAAAAGTCATAATTACCGACGAAACACCAAGTCAGACCCAGCAGATCAAAGAACAAATTCTCTCAATTTTGTCGGAGTTTCCCGCTTACATCGGCAGCTTTTACGAGCAGTACAAAAGTCCCCTGACTGTTATCGGTGTAATTGTAGCCTCGATTATCTCTTTAAAAGTGCTTTTGGGGATAATAGATGAACTCAACGACATCCCCCTGCTAGCACCCACATTCGAGCTAATTGGTATCGGATACACCGGGTGGTTTGTCTACCGCTATTTGCTGCGATCGTCCAACCGGCAACAATTAGGTCAAGAAATTCAAGCATTGAAAGAACAAGTTTTCGGCAAAAAGTCCTAAACTTTTGCTGTAATTTGTTTAATTTGTGCCCGACATTGACAATTTTAAATAAGTTGTTAGTGTCGGGTTTTTAAATGACTAATGACTGTTGACTAATGACTGTTGACTAATGACTATTCACTAATAACTAATCACTAAACCCCAGCCGCAGTAAAAGCCGCCCAATAATAAGGATTAGCAAAAGGATAGGGTTTGCGGTTGCGAATTTGCTGCAAAGAAGCCTCCGCAATTAGGCGAGAACTTTGAGAAAGCCGATCGAACATTTGCGAAATTTGAGGTTGAAAATCCGCCAGCAACACCTCCAATTCCTCGCTAGTCAAATCCCGCAGCCACCTTTGAGCGTCCCCCAGCGCGATCGCCACATCTCCCACCTGCAACCGAGAAAACCGTCCCAGGTTTTCATAAAACTTGCTCGTCAGCAGCAGCGTAGAAACATCGTTTACCTTCCAAAGACTGCTAACCACACTAGACGTGCCAGCATACAACAAACCCGCCGACAAACCCACAAAATCTCCTCCTGCACCGCTAACTCCGCCGGCGGCAATTTCGCAACCCGATAAAGTAACTAAAAAATATTGCCGAAAATCCAGATTAAAAATTTCCTCCAAACTCAGAGAATCATTCCTCAAAAACACGGCGGATTTCAGTGGCCAAGCCAAATTAAGCAAACTCAAACAAGCAAAGTGAGCGCATTTTTTCTGCTGCAACTGCCCTATTTGCTGGGGCAAATTCCCATTATTAGCAGACATTTCTGGGGAAAAAGCCTCTTTAATTGCCGGCTTATGGCGCATAACTTCTGTATTGGCAAAATACTGCGAAATCTTGCCGATTTCAATGTTGCTGTAGAACGCATCTCTGGTGAAAGTTGGAATTGCCAAAAGCTGCTGCAAACCGGGTCTGTACCGACCAATAGCCGCTCCGTGTGCACTTTGTCTCAACAGCAATAGCTGACAGCTAGGAGCATAGCGAATTCCTCCGGCAAATCGATCGATCAAATAAGCAGCAGGCGCTGCAACGTCGCCAAAAGACGAACTTTGAGAAAAATCCGAAAGGCTGTAGGTTTCCACCTCAAAACCGCTGCGATCGCTCCACCCAGACCTAAAAATTCCCCCACCGTCCTCAAAACCGTCTCTCCCCGCCAAAGGCAAAGCATGGAGTGGCAAAGCGTGCAAAAATCGGTGCGGCACAAAAATCAGCCGATCGCAATTATCAGGAATCAGCGCCACCACTTGATCGATTTCCAGCATCGTAGCCAAGCGTTTGAGGCGAGTCGGGAGATGATTGATCCAGCGACCTTTTTGTTCAGAATAAGCGGTGAGGTACTCCTGGCCCCAACTTTCGGCAGCCAAAGCATTTTCCGGCGAACACAGGTGAACGGCGGGATATTGTGCACTCTTTACCACCACAAAAGCAACCAGCAACTCCCCCAAACTCGCCCACACCACAGCAGCGCAATTGTCATCAGGCAACAATTGGCGAATTTGCTCAAAAGCGATCGGTTCAACTTTGTGAGCGAGGCTGAAGAAAGGGTCGTTTGCCTGCACCTCCCGCGCAATTAACCTATCAAACTGCTTCCACAATTGATTTAAGTGCATGAAGTCCGAGTTCGGCAGCAGAGAACCGCTGTTCAAACCTTGGCTATCGCCGTCAGAAATCAAGGTCGTGTTCGGCTCAGGTTCTCCCTGTTCTTGGTACCGCTGTTCCCCCGCTATTTCCAGTTGCAGGGACTCCAACTCGCTTCGCACCGCTGCAGGAATTTCGGCTTTCGGAGTCAAGTGACATTTAACCAGCAGTTGTACCAAATTCCGATTTTTGTGGCGTTCGGCGTATTCCAGAGCCTTAGCGTAATATTCAGGTTGGCTGGCGCCGAGTTCGAGGCAAACTTGCACCAGGCATTTATAGAGTCCAGCCCAAGTGCGTGTTAATTTGACTTTTGCGGTACTCGTCCGATCGCCAAAATCGACTGTATCAACCCCAACTTCGCAACGCAAGAATTCCACAGTATCGACAGCAGCAGTAAAAACCCCGTAGGTGCGAAGCAAGTCGCCTCGAACTCGGTAAGCTTGACCCAAATAAAATAAAATTTCAGCCCAGCGGTGGGGATAGGTTTCGCGAGTGTAGACTTGACAGGCGCTGTGATAGCAGCCGATCGCGCTTTCCATGTGGGACAAGTCTTCCGCCTCTGTCAGTTGCGAATAAGCTCTGCCCAGATAAATTTGCAGCATTGCCCAGCGGTTGGGATATGCCTGCCTGGTGTAGACTTCGCCCGCATTTTGATAGCAGGCGATCGCGCTTTTGAGGTTGCGGTTTTTTTCCCCTTTTAGGTGTTCGCAGAAAGCGCGGCCGAGGTAGGCACACAGCATTGCCCAGCGTTCGGGAGATTTTTGGCGGTTGCAAAAGAGCAAAGCATTTTGATAGCAGGCGATCGCGATTTCCATATTGTCGGCTTTTTCCCCTTTCACGCGCCGACTGTATATCCTACCGAGGTAAGTTTGGATCGAAGCCCAGGCTTCGGGAAATTTGATGCGGGTGTAGACTTGTAAAGCATTTTGATAGCAGGCGATCGCCATTTCCAAATTTTCCACCGGATCGCCTTTGATGCGATCGACAAACACCCGACCCAAATTCCTTTGAGTCGTCGCCCACTGCTGCGGAAAAGCTTCCCGAGTCCGCACCTGCAAAGCTCTCTGATAGCACGTAACCGCGTATTCCAGATTTTCGGCTCGGTTGCCCCCCAGCAACTCGCAGTAAGCATTTGCCAAATTATTTTGAGTTGTGGCCCAACGCCGGGGAAACACCTTGCGGTTGTAGACTTGCAAAGCATTTTGGTAGCAAGCGACTGCCAGTTCCAGATTTTGGGCTCGGTTGCCCCGCAGTCGGCGGCTGTAAGCGCGGCCGAGATTGTTTTGAGTGCTGGCCCACTCTTGTCCGAAAGCCTCGCGGCTGCGAACTCGCAGCGCGTTTTCAAAGCAAGCGATCGCGTGTTCTAGATTGTCTGCCGGATCTCCCCTGAGACGCTCGCTGTAAGCGTTGCCCAGATTGTTTTGCAGCGTCGCCCACTGTTCCGGGTACTGTTCGGGCGTGCGTACTTGTAGGGCATTTTCAAAGCAAGCGATCGCCTGTTCGATATTTTGAGCCTTATCACCTTTGGGGCGATCGCTATAAGCGTTGCCCAGATTGTTTTGCATCACCGCCCATTCTTGGGGAAAGTCTTTGCGGGTAAACACCTTAGCAACTGTTTCGTAACCGGCAATTTCGATTTCCAAGTTATGAGCCTTGCTGCCGAGGGGAAACCGCCCAATTTTGTTGCTCAGATTGCCGATTAACGCTGCAATGCGCCTAGTCTCCGATTCTTTGGCAGCAGGGAGCACCAAAGTGGCCCAGTGGCGCAGCAGTTGTGCGAAATTCTGGTCGAGTTTGTCTAAATTGTTTCTCAGCAGCGAGTACAGGTGCTGCGAATCAGCGCCGCGCGCCACTGCCTGCAATACTTCTGCTAAAAAAGCCAGATATGCTGCCCCGGTTGCGGGCAATTTATAATTCCCTTTTGCAGATTCTAAGGGTGCGATCGCCCTTTGGAAAAATTTTGCAGCTTTCAGCAAACTTTCTCGCGTCAGTGCCGGTTCTTCCAAATAAAGCGTTTGCACGAACCCAAAGTCGATCGACTTTGGGTTCGTCCTCAAAATCAAATCTATTCCTGAGTCCCCAGGATTTTCCAGCAGCGCTTGGAGCATATTAACATCAGTTTTGCGACGCTGTTCGTCCATCGTGCATTCCGCCAAACTATTAACCATAGGAGCGCTGATTCTGTGCAACCAAGTGAACTACCCACCCCTAAATCGTAGTACCGAATATAGTAGGGGCTTCTGTACTCATAGGCGAGTGCCTTAGCTGAGACTTTCGTCCAACCTTTGGTCTTACCTCGCATCCTAAAGCAGAAACGGCTGAACCTTCCGCCTTTAGTGTTTTGATAGCTTCTGCTTTCATCTTTATCGGTGCATTCCCCTCCCGATCGCGATCGGTAGCACAGTGAGGACAAGTCCATTCCCTCATATCTAATGGCATCTCGGTCATTTGATGGAAACAATTAGAACAAGGTTTGGAACTGGAAACCCCTCTATCAATCTCGACTAAGTTCCCCCCTTTGCGTTCCCACTTGTAGGCTAATAAGTTGGTAAAACTTCCCAAAACCTCATCTGATATTGCTTTCGCCAAATTTTGATTGCGAATCCTGTTCCAGAAATGAAAGTTTTCTACTATGACCGCGAGGCGATCGCTGACCAACTTATAACTAAGTTTATCTAGAAAATCTTGCCACCCATTCCTAAACCCTTCGCATACCTTGGCAACAGCTTTTCTATATTTGTTTTCACAATTACTTCTTTTCTGCTGGCCTGTAAACTTTGGCTGCGTTGGCTTCAAGTTCTTCTCATGCTTGGCAAAATGCTTAGCATTCAAGTCATATTTAGATACTTTTTCCTCATCGGGGACAATAGCAAAGTATTTCAATACTAAATCACTGCCCGCAATCCTACCTTCTTTTGTTCTCTGGTTCTCATCTTTGATTTCAGTCAGTATAGATACCAGATATTTCCCTGAATATTTTTTACTAATAATTGAAGTCTGATTTTTACCATCAGTTAATCTATATCTCTTTATTTTTGTCGTCTTAGTTCTTCCCCTATAATTTAAAAGTAGATTACCCACACAGTTGACATTTTTAGGATGCTGAAATAACAGTTTTTGGGCTTGAGATGGGAAATTATAAAACCCAGCAACTTCATCAAAAATTTTTTTGTATGCAGTCGTTAGCTTGAGCGTAGTAGCTTGCCCAAATTGGCTGTAATACTGACATAACCCTACACTTTCATCGGATTTTTTGATAACAGGTAAAAGTGTGTTGAGACCGGAGTAGCCAAGTCCTTTACCAGTTTTTTTATATACTTCAATTGATTGATTTTGACCATAATTAGACCACCAACGCGCACCCCCAAAAGTTGAAGCTACTTGTATTTGTTTATTTTGGGTAGGATACAAACGAACTTGGATAGCCTTGTGTAGCAATCAACATCACCTCCTTGGTTCTTCTATTCTCTCACAATATACAGTTGATGATCAAAGCATTACGAAAAAATTTTGTGACGAGGATTACATATTTTCTTTCTTGAAAGCGAGCCCCAAAATTACTTGAGGATGCAATCGTCGTCACCCGCCCTTCCTACTATAACGGTACTCAGTTGAGTTGGAAGGGCCCGAAATAGTTAAATCAGGATTCACAAGTCCCAACAGACACGCAGATAGCGAAACTAGCACCTGCAATGGCTAATAGTATTAGCGTCTTGCCTTGAGTAAAATCCTGGTTCAAAGCGCCGTCAGTCTTTCAGGGCGGGTTTAACAGACAGTTCTAAACTTGAAAAACCCGCCCTAACACACTTGCAGCGGGGCGGGTTTACTTTTACCCCGATCGGACTTACGCTAAGAAACCGGGTTTCTGGGAAAATATTGGGTTTAGTAACGAGAAATCTCGAAAGAAACCCGGTTTCTGAGGAAAAGTGTGTCCTGGACTAAGTGAGTTATCTAGGATATTGCGCGAGTTTCAGCGCTACAGCTAACAAAAAGCAACTCAGTAGATTTTACTGTACCGCTTGAGAACGCAAGGCTGACTCCACTGCCTGCAGAGCTCGATCGACTTCAGCGGCAGTGACAATCAGCGGCGGGACAAACCTCAGCACTTTCGGCCCTGCGGGAACCAACAGAACTCCTGCGGCGATGGCAGATTTGACAATATCGCCCGATGTCAGTTCGATATCAGCTTGCAATTCCATCCCGACAATCAAACCCCAGCCGCGCACCTCAGCAATTAAATGCGGATATGCGGCCGCCAACTTGTTGAGCCCTGCTTTCAACTGTTCCCCGCGCTGCTGCACGTTTTCTAGAATGTTTTCCCGTTCTAAAGTTTGGCAAACGCACAAAGCTACAGCGCAAGCAAAAGGATTGCCGCCGAAAGTGCTGGCGTGACTTCCCGGTTCAAATACATCGCAGAAAGATTTGCACAGCATAGCGCCGATCGGGATACCGCCGCCCAATCCTTTGGCAGAGGTAAAGATATCCGGTTCAATGCCGAGGTTTTCGTAGCCCCAGTATTTGCCGCTGCGTCCCATCCCGACTTGCACTTCGTCGAGAATCAGCAAAATGCCTTTTTCGTCGCAAATTTCCCGAATTCGCTGGAAGTAGGCAATATCTCCGGGGCGAACTCCGCCTTCGCCTTGCAGCGCTTCCAGCATAATTGCTGCTACTTGGCGTTCGTCTTTGTCGAGTTGCTCGATCGCACTTTCGATCGCACTAATATCGTTGTAGGGCACGTAGTGAAATCCGGGAACCAAAGGGCTAAAACCCTTCTGATATTTAGGCTGTCCCGTTGCCGTAATTGTCGCCAAAGTCCGCCCGTGGAAACTTGCAACAGCGGTAATGATTGTCGGATTCGAGATATTTAGTTTTTCGTGGGCGTACTTGCGGGCGAGTTTAATTGCCGCTTCATTAGCTTCCGCGCCGGAGTTGCAAAAGAAGGCTCTGTCAGCGCAAGAATGGTTTACAAGCCACTTCGCCAGCTCGCCCTGTACGGGGATGTAATAAAGGTTAGAAACGTGGTGTAGGGTCTGAATTTGCTGAGTTACCGCTGCAATCATTGCCGGGTGCGCGTGTCCCAGAGTGCAGGTAGCAATACCCGCCACAAAATCGAGATATTCGCGGCCCTCGGTATCCCACACGCGGCAACCCAGGCCCCGTTCTAGGGCGATCGCAAAACGCCCGTAAGTTGTCATTACATAGCTGTCGAAGCTCTCAGAACTGAAGGGACTGGCTTCGGCTTGCACGCTTGGTTCTTTTAGTAAGGTTTCTGGACTCACGAATCGCTCCTTAACACATAATATGCAGACCTCGATTGTACGGTAAAAATCCAGGTTAGCGGTGCAGGCTGTTAGTTTTGTCATAAAATCATAACAGTAACTTCAATTAATCCCTCACAAATCTACTGATGAGTTATTACATTTCTCCTAACTTTCTCGATAAAGTTGCGGTGCACGTCACTAAAAACTTTTTAAATTTACCAGGGGTAAGAGTTCCCCTAATTTTGGGAATTCACGGCCGCAAAGGAGAAGGCAAAACTTTTCAAACCGAACTGGTTTTTCGGCGGATGGGCTTTGAACCGGTGATGATATCTGGCGGCGAATTAGAAAGCCCGGATGCCGGAGATCCGGCGCGTTTAATTCGCTTGCGCTACCGGGAAGCTGCGGAGCAAATTAGGGTGCGGGGCGAGATGTGCGCCATCTTTATTAACGATTTGGATGCCGGTGCTGGCAGGTTCGATACTACTACTCAATATACTGTCAATACTCAGATGGTCAATGCGACTCTGATGAATATTGCTGACAATCCAACTAACGTGCAGTTACCGGGAAGTTATGACAGTACGCCACTGCACCGAGTGCCGATTATTGTCACCGGAAATGATTTTTCTACGCTGTACGCGCCGCTGATTCGCGACGGGCGGATGGAAAAGTTTTATTGGGAACCCAGCCGGGATGATAAAATTGGGATTGTTGGAGGAATTTTTGAGTCTGACAAATTGTCAAAAACCGAGATTGTGGGGTTAGTTGATTATTTTCCCGATCAGGCGATCGACTTTTTTAGTGCTTTGCGATCGCGCATTTATGACGAACAAATCCGCGAATTCATTCACAAAGTAGGAATCGAGCGAGTTTCCAAGCGTTTGGTAAACACTTTGGAAGCAGCGCCAGATTTCCAGAACCCGAATTTCAGCCTCGCTCATTTATTAGAAATGGGCAGTTTGATGGTGGGTCAACAAAAGCGGATTCAGGAAATGCGCTTAGTAGATGAATACAACCAATCGCGCCTGTTTAACGTTCAAGGAACCCCCAATGCTGCGGCTGCTGTGCCAACGCAAAGTCAATTAAACGACCCGTCCTCGAAATATTATAAGGCTTACGTTGAGCCAAGTTCTGAAGGTGGTAACGGTCATGCGGCGCGGCTGAGTTCCGAGGTATTGGAACAAGTAAAACAGTTATTAGCAAGAGGCTGCAAAATTGGCATGGAATATGCAGATAATCGCCGATTTAAGACTGGTTCTTGGCAAAGTTGCGCGACGATTAACAATGCACAGGAAAAAGATGTGGTTGCATCTTTAGAAACTTGTTTGGCGGAACACGGCGGCGAATACGTGCGGCTGATTGGTATCGATCCAAAAGTTAAGCGGCGGGTAGTTGAAACTATTATTCAGCGGCCGCAGGGTTAAAGCTAAAGTAGTTAAAGTTATGAAGGACACAACAATGTTGTGTCCCTACAGGCAATATCTTCATCTCGCCGTAGACTACTGGACAGACAGAGATGATGCAAACCAGCGGCGAATTAATTCAACTTGGAAACGGTAGCCCTCACTAACTTCCTCAATCAATTCGCGTTGCAGAAGTAAATTGAGAGCATCGTATTTATCGGGAAAGTGTTGCAAAATAGTTAGTCTGCTGACTGTTGCCCCTTCTCCTCGTGCTGCCAAAAACTGTAAAATAGCTAATCCTGCTGCATCTGCTTGATTGCAGGGCTTGCGATAAAATTGCTTTACGTACTTAATTTTGAGTAGTTTCATAAATATAACCATCGCTAGAAAACTATATCAAAGAAAGGATTAAATAAATTATCGAAGGACTGCATCTGTTTTAACCCTTCTTCCTGCCAGTCATCCCCCATTTCCTCATCTTCCAAACTAAATAATCGTTCTCGACAAAGGATTTGCAGCAGCAGAGGCCAGCATTTACTTTGAGTCAAAATCCACTCGACATCTTCAGCCGGAAAAGGCATGGGCGAACTGGCTATCAACTCGCGCGCTTCAGCTTCAGTCATAGCTCCGAGAGTTGTGGTATTATATCGAAAGATATTGAAAAAAGGCAAACTATGTCCGGTGCTACGCGCTAATTCGATCAGCGATACTGGAGTTGCCAAGACAAACCCTAAATTCCCATTGGTTTGGTATGTTCTCAAAGAGTGCAAACTCTCCCAAAACTCATCATCTAATTCGGGACAGCGCTTTAAACCTACACCAATTTCATCAAATAAGATGACTGTAGGCTGAAGTAAATTACTGCTAACCACATCCATAAATCCCTCTAAGTCGCAAGGGCTGGGAACTGACATTTTTAGGCATTCTAAAATGTAGCGCAGCAACCCTTCCCGACTCTGCCGTCGCGGATCTTGAAAATCTACCAAAATCCAGCGATAGTTTTCTGGAGAGGGCAACCAGTCAGATTTTTGACCGGGACGCAACTGTGCTGTTGGGGTGGTGGTAATATTTTTCAAGTATTCCAGCAAAGAAGTCTTGCCACTGCCGCTCTTGCCGATAATGACAGCATTTTGCAGGGGACGGCGTTTCAGTAAGTCGAATAGGCGTTTTAGTTCCTTCTTCCGCCCAAAAAAGTAGCGCGGACGGGTGATGGGAGTGCCAGTTACAAACGAGGAAGTTTCGCTATCTTCTGCATTTTGCAGTTGATTTTTAGGAGCCAAATCACAGTCAACCTCCTCCAGTTTTAGCCGAAGCGCCCTAAAAACAAGTTCAAGAGAGCTTTTTTCGACTCCCTGACCCCGCACTATCTTCCTGACTGTATCAGGATGTAACGTTTCGCCGTTGAGCTTAAGTTGAATTTGTTCATGGATTTTACGGACGGCGTATCTTTGGCTGATACCTAAGCGATCTATCTCAGCCTGAAGTTTCTGCTGTCCTGTGGGTGTCAGTATCACACCGCGATAGCGCTGCTGCGTCCGTGAATTCATAAATTGACGAAGTTTAACGTTCGGGTGACGATATTCCCGAACTTAAGGAAGATAGTAATAGTTTATATGAACTTAAGCCAGTAAACCAAGTTTGCTCGGATCTCAGCCTCCCAAGCTGAAAAGCTAGCTGGAACTGAGATGGCAAAGTTAATTACTCAAAATCTACAAAGTTCCTGCCTATCGTCTTCAGAATCGTCCCAAAGCTTTTTCAGTAGGTGCAAGATAGACATTGTAGAGTTAAAAAAATAGAAATGCTTCTTAATAAGTCCACTTCCAACCCACCATTCCGTTCTGATGATTACCCAGAAATGGAGCGAGATGTCATTCAAGAACGTTTGCGTCAAGCTAAATTCAGTTTTAACGTGACTATTGGGTTAAAAATAGTAAACGCCTTTATGAGTATTTTAGTCATCGTACTGTTGTTTTCTGGAAAAGTCACAGAAGGCTCAGTTGCCACCGCTGGCGGATTAACATTAAATATTGTCAGCGGTAGGTTACTCAAGTTTACAAAAGAAACGAACGACAGACTCGATCGCCTAGCGAAAGAATTCAAAGACGACGATTAAATAAAAATAGTTAAAGTAGGGTGCGCCTTCCGCACCTTACAAATTACAAATTCAACTAATGCGCGCTTTACAAGTCAAAGTAGGGCGCGCATTCCGCACCTGACAAATTCAACTAATACGCACCTGACAAATTCAAGTTAAATTATGCAAAAAATTATCAAAAGTTGCCCGATCGGGCATAGCCACTTGAGCACCCCTTTTAGTTGTGCACAAAGCGCCCGCTGCTGCGCCCCACCGCACCGCCTCTGACAAGGACAGACCGGCATCTAATGCAGAGGCTAACCCGCCGTTAAAAGCATCGCCAGCAGCCACAGTGTCGATCGCCTCCACAGCAAAAGCCGGTACAAAAAACGTTTCATCCGCCGTAACAGCAACAGTCCCGCGATCGCCCAATTTGACAATAACATTCTTGACGCCGCGCTCCTGCAACTGTTTGGCAGCTACAATCGCTGTTTCAGTGTCATTCACCCGAAAACCGACTAACTGGCCCGCTTCCACTTCATTCGGCGTGATAATGTCAATTAGCGGATAAAGTTCGATCGGCAAATCCGCCCTAGCCGGTGCTGGATCGAGAATAACTCGCACCCCCGCTTGACGAGCAGCTTTCGCAGCTTTTTGGACAACTTCCAGGGGAATTTCTAACTGTAACAGCAAAGATGTAGCTCCTGTTAACACTTTTTTGAGACGTTCTATATCGGCTTCACCGACATTGTTATTCGCCCCCGGAATCACAATAATATTATTTTGACCTGTCTCGTCTACCGCGATAATTGCCACTCCTGAATGAGTGTTTTGGTCTATTAATACATTGTCTGTACTTAAACCATAAAATTGTAAATTAGTCAATAATTCTTCAGCAAATTTATCGTTGCCGACGCGGCCGATGATGTTAGTAGAAGTGCCGAGACGGGCGGCCGCGACGGCTTGATTTGCTCCTTTGCCGCCGCCGGCTGTGAAAAAATTGCTACCGATGATAGTTTCCCCTGGCTGTGGCAACCGGGGAGTTTTTGCTGCTAGGTCGATGTTGATACTGCCGAATACGATGATAGTCATAAATTCTTCAATTTGGTAATTGGTAAGCTGTAGCGCATTTAATTTGTAAGCTACTTTTTACTTAAGCTCTTGTGGGGCGGACAGGATAGCCCGGGGCGAGCAAGCTTCAATTTAAATGCCAAATAGCTTAATTGGTAATTGGTAATTCTCCCATTCTCCCACTTTCCCCCTCTCCCTCTCTCCCCCTCTCCCTCTCTTCCTTAAGACGTGCTAGAACAGTTATGGTCTTCATCGGTCAATTCAATGGCTGCAATTACTCTCGATCGCAATCCCTGTGTCCTGCTAGTTGAAACAGACGAAGTTCTCGCCGGACACTTGAGTCTAGACTTAAAATCCTCCGGCTATGAACCCGTAGTAGCTTCTAACACCGCCACTGGCCAAAATTTAGCCCGTGAATTGCAGCCTGCTTTGATTGTAATTGACCGGATACTTGGCCCTGAGTCGGGGCTATCACTGTGTTCTTACCTCAGAAGTATTGGCAATCGGGTGCCGGTGCTGCTATTGGTCGGTCGCGATACAGTTGACGATCGCGTAGCTTGTCTGGAAGCTGGGGCGGATGATTATTTTCTCAAACCTTACCGCACTGAGGAGTTTTTGCAGTTGGTGCGCTTGTATTTGCAGCCGGATAACAGCAGCAACGAACAATTGAGGTTTGGCGATTTAGTTTTGGATTTGGCCTCTAGGCGGGCCCTACGCAATGGACGGGCGATCGACCTGACGATGAAGGAATTTGAGCTGCTAAAGTATTTGATGGAACATCCCCGCGAGGTTTTGACTCGGGAACAAATTCTGGAAAATGTTTGGGGTTACGACTTTTTGGGCGAGTCGAATGTGATTGAGGTTTACATCCGCTATCTGCGGCTCAAGATTGAAGATGAGGGCGAAAAGCGCTTGATTCAGACGGTGCGCGGTGTTGGCTATGTGATGCGGGAAGCTTGAAGCAGTCAGTTGACTGTTGACTGTTGACTGTTGGCTAGTTCCAATGTCCAATATCCAATGTCCAATGGTCAATTACCAATCTAAAATCTAAAATCTAAAATCTAAAATCTAAAATCTAAAATCTAAAATCAATATGAATTATTTAGCTACTTTGCTCGGTATTGGAGTAAGTATATTTTTGCTGGGATGTTCGCCGACTTTACCGATCGCCAATGCTGGTGCTACTGGTATTGTGGCGGATCGGTCTCCGACTGCGACAACATCGGGTCAAATGCTGCCTGTTTCTGCTAGAGCTCGGATAGGCGATGGCCCCATCGAACTCGAAGTGGCGAAAACACCGGAACAACAGGCTATGGGTTTAATGTACAGAACTTCTTTGCCGGATGACAGAGGAATGCTGTTTGAGTTTAAACCGGCGCGGCGGGTCAATTTTTGGATGAAAAATTGCAAGATTTCTCTGGATATGATTTTTATCCGGGATGGGGTGGTTGAGGCGATCGAAGTTTCTGCACCTCCTTGTACTGCAGATCCTTGTCCTACCTACGGGCCCGATACTGCTGTCGATCGAGTGATTGAACTTCGGGGCGGGCGGGCTGCTGAACTCGGTGTCAAAGTGGGCGATCGTATTGAAATCGAGTTTTTCCAGTAAAACTTCGGACTGTTTCAGTAAGTAAAACCTGGAGACAGACAAAGTCCCCCGGTTTGCATCGCCCAGAGCTCCCCCTACCTTCGGAATACCGGCGAAAATTTAGAAACTTTACAAAAATTGATTAAATTTGTTAAGATATTAATGTAAGATTCAGTACAAACATCCAAAGATTTGCTACGATGTCGATCTCAGTCAGTCAGGACTTGAGCTTGTTTCCGGAAGCTGTAGATGGTTGGTCGCAGGTATGAGACGAGTCAGCGACTCGTTACCAATCCTGAGAGACGATACTCAGCCTCAAGGTGTAGCAACACGAAAAGAAATTCTCTGGAAGTTCTGGCGATCGAGCTAAATCTACTAAACCTATCTAAAGTAATATGCTACGAGCCAAGTTAATTGGCGGTAATTGGCAAACTTAACTTCTGGTAGCAGTTTCGGGTTTGATCGAAATATCTAACTAATTTTCCCGAAGTAGATTTGCGGATTCTGCATTTCGGCAGATGAAGTTAAACTCTGAACTTGGTTTAGTAGTGTTAGGTAGCAGAATTTATTCTGATTCGCGCTCCAAAGATGCCGAGGTATTCAGTTTAGGTTCGATCGCGATCGCAAGTCGATCGGGCCGACATCAGCAAAATTGCAAAACCTTTCACTTTTTGGGAAAGGTTAGCTTTACAGTAGCACTCAGCATTGCGTTTGGCAGTTCAACCGCTAATAGCGTTTTAAAAGCTATAAACGGTAACAAGACAAATTTAAAACTGGCTTATTACTCATCAAAAACATCAGGTTCACATCAGAAAATGGTGTCCTATACTTAGAGGTGAAATCACATGGCACCCGCTACATACACTCGATTAATTCGATTTTTACAAGAAGATTTGGCAATTTCGCCCGCGTCAATTGCTGTCGCCGAACGTGTCGGCGATAACAAACAGCGGCAGCGTGATCAAGACCCGAATTCCTTGCCGATGGTTCTGTGGCAATACGGTTTAGTCACTCTCGAACAGTTGGATAAAATCTTTGATTGGTTATCCGAAGCATATTAAAAGGATTTTAGATTTTAGACAGAATCCAAAATCCAAAATCCTTTAATAACTTGGATTAGGATTCAGCCAATAATTTGGCAGCAGCGGCAACGCCGGCACCAGGAGTATAGCCTTCATGACCCAATTCTTGCAACACGACTTCTAAAGAGGAAATTGCTGCTAGAATATCGCGATCGCACACAAATCCCAAATGACCGATTCGGAAGATTTTACCTTTCAAATGGTCTTGTCCGTCGGCGAGAGCAATGTCAAATCTCTTTCTCATCAAAGTCCGCACTTTTTGAGCATCTACGGATGCTGGCGGCATAACCGAAGTAATCGCAGGGCTGGCGGCATCGTCAGCAGCAAACAACGGCAAACCTAAAGCTTTTACAGCAGCGCGAGTAGTTTTCATTAAGCGTTGGTGTCGCGCGAAAACATTTTCCAACCCTTCTGTTTTCATCATCTGCAGCGATGCTTGCAGGGCGAAAAACATATTGACAGGGGGAGTAAAAGGAGTGGTATTTTTGGCAGCGTCTTTGCTATATTTGCCCAAATCCAAATAATAGCGGGGGAGTTTCGCAGTTTTGTAAGCTTCCCAAGCTTTGGGACTGACGGCCACAAAACCCAAGCCGGGAGGAATCATGTAAGCTTTCTGAGAACCCGAAGCAATGACATCGATTCCCCAAGCGTCCATCGGAATATTGACAGCGCCTAAGCTAGTGACGGCATCGACCATAATTAAAGCTTCACCGTGGGCTTTAACGTGGCGGTTGATGGTTTCGAGGTCGTTGAGGACGCCGGTAGAGGTTTCCGAGTGGGTGAGGATGACAGCTTTGATTTGCTTCTCTGTATCTGCTTCGAGTTTTTCGCGGAAGTTTTCGGGGTCTAAAGGTTGGCCCCACTCGGCTTTAATAATTTCGGCGTTTAAACCGTAAGCTTCGGCGACTTCGGCCCAACGTTCACCAAATTTGCCGTTAGTGCCGACTAAAACTCGATCGCCCGCACTCAAGAAATTAATTATCCCAGCTTCCATCGCGCCGGTACCGGAAACGGTTAAACTCAGCACGTCACTTTTAGTTTGGTGCAGCCATTTCAAATTTTCGGTACATTCTGCAAAAATCCCGTCAAATTCCTTGCTGCGGTGGCCCATCGGGTGTTTTGCCATCGCTAACAAGGCCGCTTCAGGTACCGGCGTCGGGCCGGGAATCATCAGCATTAATTTGTTGTCCATGATATTGTCCTAAGTTTTTCTGTGGGAGTTATATAGAATAAATCAAATACGATACGTCACGTCGCTACTCTAACTTTTTTAACTTTTAACTCCCTTGTGGTTAATTTCATTTAGAGACCAGCGATGTTCTACCGCTAAGTTCGATCGCTCGCAGCTTTGTTCTAATTGCTTTTGAATGGCAAGGGCTTTACGCAGCGTAATAATAAGTTGGTGCACTTGTTGCTGCTGCGGCGATTGTGGACTGACAGCAAACATCGTTTTGCGCTCTAACAATTGAAGTAGCAATTCATAATGAATGTACGAAGGAAGGGGGATTGGCTCCATGAAAGCTAACATACCTCAGCGAACCGACACCCCATTGCAATTGCATGAGGCATCACAGGTGAACATTAGATGCCCGATTTTTTATTTGTTTTCTAACCGTACAATAACCCCTGCTTTGCCGATCAAATATTCGGGGCTGGGGGCGTTGGACACGCTAAATTTTGCGATCGACAGGCTTACAGAATAGATTTAATTGCTTTCTGGCAAAATATTTCTATGCAATATAGCTTTCAGTGCTATTTCTTTTTTACAGTAGCGCTTGAGTCGATGCAGGCTAGAAATTCTCATTATTTACCTACTTAATCATTTTTTATCAGAATTAAGGGTGGTTTGTCAAGCGGTCTCGCCTTTCACAGGCTGGGAGGGCGATCGGCAAGGGAGGCTAAAGCTGCGCCTGGATCGGGCTGCTTGACCAGAGATTCGCCGATGAGAACGGCTTCGGCTCCGGCGCTGGCAAGTTTAGCTAGGTCGTCGGGAGTGTGGATTCCTGACTCGCTGACGATGAGGATGCCTTTTGCTTGGATTTCGGCTTGTCGGGAGGCTAATAGTTGAGTGGTGGTTTCTAGGCTGACGGAAAAGTCTGCTAGGTTGCGGTTGTTGATGCCGATCAGGTTAACGCCTTCTAGGGTTAATACTCGATCGAGTTCTTCGAGAGTGTGAACTTCTATTAAAGCTGTCATGCCCAAAGTCTTGACAATTTTCACAAAATATTGTAAGTCTTTGTCAGATAGAATGGCGGCGATTAAAAGTACAGCATCGGCACCGTGAATGCGGGCGAGATAAATTTGGTAGGGATAGATAATAAACTCTTTGCAAAGTAAGGGTAAATCGACGGCGGCACGGATTTTAGCGAGGTTGTCGAAGCTGCCTTGAAAGAACTTTTCATCGGTGAGTACGGAGATGCAGCTAGCGCCGTTTTGTTGGTAAGCTAGGGCGATCGCCACTGGGTCGAAATCTTCGCGAATTACGCCTTTGCTGGGGGAAGCTTTTTTAACTTCGGCGATGATAGCTGGTGTGGTTTTGCCGTTTTTAAGGGCGGCAAGAAAGTCGCGAGTTGGCGGTGCGAAGGGGAGTTTTTTGTGAAGTTCGGATAAGGGAGTGCGATCGCGCTTTTGGGCTACTTCGGCTTCTTTTTCCCAGACGATTTCTTCGAGAATGTGCTGGGGTTCGGCGTCGGGTACGGCGATTTGGTAGCTGAGGTAGAGTACGGAAACTGATGTGCTGGGGGGACGACGGCGGATTTGAAGCATGATAGGGGGATAAAGGGCGATCGTAAACAAGTTTCTATTATATAAGGTCGATCGCCCTTTTCAATTTATGATTAAATGCGCTTAACTAAGTATTCGGAGATACACCGATGCAACTAGAAGAATATTTTGAATTCCTCGACCCAGATTACATCCGCATCAAAGGACATCGGATCGGCATTGACGACGTAATTAAATATTACTTGGATGGATATTCCCCAGACCAAATTTTGGAATAATTACCAAGTTTGAATTTAGATAAAATTTACGCGACGCTAACCTATTATCTGCAAAATCGGAGGCAGATGGATGCTTATATGTTGTGGCTGGCGAAGTGGCGGGAAGAACGCTATCAGGAATGGTTGGCTAATCCATCTCCTGTAGCATTGCGTTTGAGAGCAATCAAAGCACAGCGAGAACAGGAGTTACTTAACTAAGCGTAAAAATTCGTTTTTTACTCGATGAAAATTTGCCTCCTAAGCTCAAAAGTGCTGTTTTAAACCTCGATCCGGAGATAGATATTTTGCGGGTGGGTGATTCAAATGCGCCGCCATTATGCACCTTAGATCCAGAGATTCTCATTTATTGGGAATCATGGAAACGACTATTAGTGACGGATAATCGCAAAAGTATTAGCGGACATTTGGAGTAACATTGGGCCGCAGGGGGACAAAGTTGGGGATTAGTTTAGGTGCGTCCAAGTGGAAGTATCGGCAGATGGGCAGAAACAATTCATTTTATTTGGGAAACTACTGAAGCTGAAGAATGGCTCGATAAGTTAGATTGGATTCCATATTAGAGAATGATGTGGAAAAAGTACGCGCGTGCGTAGGCTTTAAGTCGGGGAGTTTTTCCATTCCTTGATTGGTAGTCCTAAACAAGTAATGATAAATTGTAGTGATGGATAAAATACCAAATCGCACCGATGTGATTATTTAAT